>JBGSTN010000567.1:0-15143 GCA_041736455.1 Burkholderiaceae bacterium
ACTCGCGCCGGCAACGCGACGGCCAGCGCCGTCAGCATCAGCGGCGCCGCGCGCTGTAGTGTGTTCTGCCAGGAAAACGAGTCGCCGAACGCGCCCTGGAACAGCAGCGCCCAGGTCTGCAGCGGGCTGACCCCGCCGAGCCAGACGAACACGCCGAACATCAGCAGGGCGGCTGTCAACGCCATCAACGGCAGCGCGAACGCCTCGATCGGTGCGTGCCAGCGCGGTGAAGCAGACATGGGCTCGACCTGCCTGAAGAAGTGTGGGGCGGTTGGTCAGACGTTTTGCTCAGGCGTTTCCGACGACGCCTTCGATCAGGTAGTTCATGGCCTCGAGTTCGATGTCGGCCTGCTTGAACACCTTGCCTGCCGGGATCACCACCTTGCCTGCGTTGTCCTTGAGTTCGCCCTTGAAGATGTCGAACTTGCCCTCGAGCATCTGCGCACGCACCGCTTCGGCCTGCGCACGCGCGGCCTCCGGGACGGCCGGTCCATACGGACTGCTCTTGACGAACCCGTCCTTCAGCCCGCCACGCACGAAGTTCGGATGCGGCTTGCCGCTGCGAGCGGCGTCGATGATCTCGCGGTAGGCGGTGATCCAGTTCCACTCGGCGCCGGTGAGATAGGCCTGCGGCGCCAGCTTGGCCTGGCTCGCGTGATAGCCGCAGACGAACTTGCCACGCCTGGCTGCTGTTTCGACCACCACCTTCGGTCCGTCCACGTGCATCGTGAACACGTCCACCCCCTGGTCGGCCAGACTGTTGGTCGCCTCGGCTTCCTTGACGGGCATGCTCCAGTCGCCCGTGAAGATCACGTTCGTCGTGATGTCGGGATGTACCGACCGTGCGCCCATGGTGAACGCATTGATGTTGCGCAGCACCTGGGGAATCGGCTTGGCCGCAACGAAGCCCAACTTGCGGCTCTTGGTGACGTGCCCGGCGATGACCCCGTTGAGATACTGGGCCTCGTCGATATAGCCGAAGTAGCTGCCGGTGTTCTTCGGGTGCTTCGCCCCATCCCACAGGCCGCCGCAATGCGCGAAGCGCACATCCGGGTTCTTGGCCGCCACCGCCAGCATGTGCGGATCGAAGTAGCCGAACGACGTTGGAAACAGCAGCGTCGCGCCATCCTGTTTGATCATGCCTTGCATCGTCTTCTGCACCGAGTTGGTCTCGGGCACTTTTTCTTCTTCGATGACCTGGATGCCGGCCATCTTCCTGACCATTGCCACGGCTTCGGCCTGCGCCTGGTTGTAGCCGTAGTCGTCACGAGGACCCACGTAGATGAAACCTGCCGTCAGCGGCTTCTGCGCCATCGCAAGACACTGCCACCCGGTAGCGGCCACGCCGGCGGCGGCTGCGCCGACGCTGCCCATCCATTGCCGGCGATTCCAGTTCGAACGCGTCATCTCGTGCACTCCTCTGAAGATTCATCAGTGCCCAAGGCGGTGCGCCGGGCTGTGGTCAGGCCGGTATACAAGCAATTGCCGCGCCAGCCCTGAACGGTCCTTCCGAACCTGCAGATGCACGGCTGCAGTGCAGAGACGAGGCGCGATGCGACATGGCGGCGCAGCGCGCACCATGGTGAATCAGCATCCGACGCAGAATTGCTTCTCAGGAAAGCAAGCGGATCCGTTGCCCGGTGTCGGTGCTTATCGGATCGAACGGTTCGGTGGTGGAAGAAGACCTTTCAGACCATCACGTCGATGAAGCGGTACGGTCAACCGCTTTACTTCAGATAACCGTCGCGCGTCTGGGGCAGCTTCATGCCCAGCAGATTCGCCGCGATCTGGGTGCGCAGGATCTGCGCCGTGCCGCCGGCGATCGTGAACATCCGGGCGTCACGCACATGTCTCTCCATCGGATTCTCACGCGCGTATCCGGACGAACCGTAGAACTGCAGCGCATCGTTCGTGACCTTGATCGCAGTCTCGGCAGCGAAGACCTTCGCGCGCGCGGCCTTTTCCATGTCGGGAAAGTCGACGCCACTCGCCGCGGCCGATCTCAACAACAGCCGCGCGGCCTCGAGTTGAATCGACATGTCGGCCGCCATCCACTGCAGGCCCTGGAACTCGGCAATGGGTCGGCCGAACTGGTGGCGCGACTTCAGCCAGGCCAGGCCTTCTTCGAACGCACCCTGCGCGATACCCAATGCCACCGTCCCCGCGCCGACACGCTGCGCGTTGTAGGCCGCCATCAAAGAGGCGAAACCGCGCTTGAGCCCACCCGGCGGCACGACCAGCATCGACTTGTGTATCGGCAGGTCGTGGAACTCGAGATGGGTCTCGGGAATCCCACGCACGCCCATGGCGTAAAGGCGCCGACCGACGACGAGCTCCGCCGGTGAACGTTCGTCGCGCACACAGATGAAAGCGCCGATGCCCTGGGCAATACCGTCATCGAAGACGCGGGCGAAGATCAGGTGCAACTTCGATACGCCTCCGCCGGTGATCCAGTACTTCTCGCCATTGAGGATGTAGTGGTCGCCGCGGCGATCGGCCCGGGTGGTCATTTCGCTGGCGGCACTGCCCGCATTCGGCTCCGAGATGCAAATGGCCGGCTTGTCGCCGGCCAGCACGAGGCTTGCGGCCAATCGGAGTTGCTCGGGCGTGCCGTATTTCGCGATGGCACCGATGGCGCCCATGTTGGCCTCGACGGTGATGCGACCCATCGTCGCACAGGCCTTCGCCATTTCCTCGATGACGATGACGGTGTCGAGATAGGACAGGCCTTTGCCACCGAGCTTCATCGGCAGAGTCATGCCCATGAAGCCGGCTTCCTGCAAGCGCGTGACATTCACCCAGGGATAAGCTTCGGACCGATCGGTTTCCGCCGCGGTTGGCGCGAATTCGGATCGCGCCAGCTCTCTCGCTCGAGTCTGCAGCGCAATCTGTTCAGGGGTCATTGGGTACATCGAGTGTCTCCTCAGGTTCCGGCAATCTTATCGGCTTCGCGCAAGGCTTTGCTGCCGGCACGGCAGCGGGCACCGGTTTTGCTGCCGGGAAAACGCCAATGACGTGATGGACGGCGCGATCATTCGATCGCGCCAGGCCACTCGAGCGCGGTGTTCGCGAGACGGCTCGAAACGGTGGTTCCAGCGTCTATCCGAGCGAAGAACCAGGTTGCAGACCGTCGAACGAGCAAGAATGAATCATCACTTTCCTGGGCGACGCCGAGCGAGCGCGCCTTGCCTGACTGGGACCGGATCGTCATCGATCGGCGCGTGTCGCAGGCTCTTTCCGCGCGTCGCCGAGCGCACGATCGAGCCCTCCGTTGCCGCGTCGTGAAACGGGCGATTCTTCACAGTGTTCGATGGCTCGTGGCGGCGTTGGTATTCGTCTTCGCCGATAAGGCCTTCGCAGGAGACACCGTGTCCCTCGCGTGGGGTCGAGCCGTGGAAGTGGGTGTGTTGCAAGGCGCATTCATCTGGCATGTCCCGGAAGATGATCCGCGGCGGCGTTGGCTCGACTGGACCGGCGCCCAGTTGCGATTCGAGGCGACCGGGAGCATCTGGTACAGCGCGACGAATCAACCGGCCGCGAACGAATCGGCGACGAGCCAATCCAGGGCCAACCGATCCGACAATGCGACCCTCTACGGCATCGGTTTGCAACCGATACTGCGCTGGACGTTCGATTCTTCATCCGCCGGGCGACTGTTCGTCGATTTCGGGACCGGGCCTCGACTCATATCGGAGACGAGTATCGGCGATCGGCATCGCTTCGGTACGGCGCTGGAATTCCGGACGGTCCTCGGCGTCGGGTATGAGCGCAAGGACTATGACCTATTCCTGCGGCTCGAACACACGTCCAATGGCAGTATCCGGGAACCCAATCCAGGCATCGATTTCCTGGTGATGGGTCTGGCGTGGCGATTGCATTAGTGCGGCCGGCGAACGGGTGACGTTGCTTGCGATCGGAATCGTTTCGCTTCGCACGCCCGCAAAGGCATGATCATGCGCAGGCCATGCCTTTAGACGACAGGGAGAGGCGCACCGAGGGAGAGGGGGACGATACTGCATCCGAATTCACACTGTCATGCGGCGTCGAGTATCGACGCATGGCGTCAAAGCGCTTGTCCCTGACCCGCTTCGCGCACCGTGCGTTGCTCGTCACGCGCAACGTTGCCCAGGCGTTCGATGGATTTCCGATGCGGGACACCAATGTCGACGGCTTCGCCTTGCGCGGGGCGCCATCCACTGTCGAGCGCCGCCTGGAGGTCGGCCCTCACGTCGGCGCGCGTCAGCATCGAGGTTTGACCGGGCGGGGTGCCGATATCAAGGTACTCACCTTGCGGAGGGCGCCAGCCGCTGTCGAGGGCAGCCTGCAGTTCCGCTTTCACGTCGGCGCGCGAGCGCGTCGAGCTTGCCTGGAATGCCTCCACCTCGGGATACAGTTCCTGAGCGAACGTCGGGAGCGTGGTGAGCGTCAGGGCGGCGGCGGTGAAGAATGTGATCGTTTTCATGAAGGTTCCTTGAGTTGATTGCCTGGGCCGGTCTGGCCGATGCCAGCGTTGCAGTTCGCAGTGCTGACATCAGATTAGTCGTGCGGCGACCGGGAAACGTGACAGGAAATCCAAGGAATGCGGTGCTCAACGCGGCGGCGGTCGGGAATCGAGATCTTCAGGCAGAAGATCGAAGTCGCTCGACAGCAGCCGGTTCGACGCGTCGTGCACGGCGTCGAGCTGCTCGGCCACGTTGCTGCAATCGCGGCACATGGAAAGGTGCAGGCGCAATCTGATCTCACCGATCCAACCCAGTGGCTCGTCGAGCCGCTGTGACAGGAGTTCGGCCACCCGTCTGCAGGAGTACATGAGGTTCATGCGTTCGCCCTCGCGTCGATCCAGTTGCGTTGCATGCAGCCGCGCAGCGCCATCCTGGCCCGATGGAGGATCGTTCTGCAATTGTCCGAACTCACGCCGAGGCGCTCGCATATTTCGGCGGTATCGAACCCCAGCCATTCGCGCATCATGAACACTCGACCCGCCTGTCGCGGCAGGCAGCTCACGCAGCGTTCCAGCACCGTCATCATCTGCTTCTGCTCGGTGAAGTTGTCCGGTTGCTGCCAGGCCGGGATCGGTTCGACATAACTCCCCGCCGCACTGTAGAGAGCGTCGAGTGCAGCGTCGTGGTCTTCCTCGTTGATGTAGACGAATCGCTTGCGCGTGGGTGACCGGTACCAGTCGGCGACCTTGTTCTTGAGGATCGCCGTTGCCCAGGTGTGCAACGACGAATCGCCTCGTCGCTTCGGATGCTGCTCGACCACCGCCATCAGGGTGTCCTGCACGAGGTCCTCCGCAAGACTGTCGTCATCCAGAGCGAATCGCGCCTGGCGGATCAGGCGTACGCGCAAGGCCGGCAGCAGCGACTCGAGATCGGCGGCGTCGGCAGTGACGCCGAAGGGGTCTGCCCCCGGCGTTCGGACGGGTGGTGGACTGGCTTGAACATGAGTCATCACGTGTCTCCATGAGGTGTCATTGAATCGTCTCTGCGTGTGCATCGAGACGCGACGCCTCTGCCATGGCACGAGGGGCCATGGAAACGACGCGCGCGTAGGGAGGGGCCAACCGCTGTGAATCGTCGAACCAGGCCAGCTTGCGATGGTCGAAGCTCGGACCCAGAGAGGGTTTGACCACGGCAAAGTAAGGTGACACGTCGAAGTCACGGGGGGCGAACAGACTGTGATGACGCACATGCAGGATCTCGTCGACACAGGCCGGACAGAGCGGGTCGTTCGAACTGACGGTCTCGATCCTTGGCAGGATCGGGTAGCGCACCGACTGGAAGGCCTGGGCGATCAGGGTGGAGCAGATGGCGCGGGTCGGATCGCCGCTGCCCAGCGCCAGCATGCGCCGTCGCCAACGCACGGGAACCGGCGGCGTGGGCAACAGGTAGCGCGCCAGGTCGATCACGTTCTTCAAGTCGTACTGGTGGCCCAGCCGGCCCATCGCATGACCGATGACGGCATCGATCTCGCTGGCATCCAGTCCCACGGGTCGGCACACGCGGCAATGCAGACCCTCGAATTCGCCCACGCTGACGAGTCTGACACCCTCGCGAAGATCGGCCTCGAGGAAGCCGCGAGGTCTGCCGCTATCGTCTGCCGGAACGTTCGACGTGCCGACGAAGAGCGCAGCATGAGACCAGGTGGACTGGGTCAGGTACTTGATGGCGACGCTGAAGCGACTTTGTCCCTCGACGAGCAGCACGTCACCCGGTTGCAGGCACGCCATGAGCAGAGCAGGATCCGTCGGCGCAGCCAGGCTGAACGTGGGATGCGTCTTGCTGAAGTAGCAGCTGAGCGTTTCGCCCAGCCACCGGGTGATGCTGTCGGCAACGGAGGCCATTGCACCGTCTCAACCACGCCGCCAGGCATGGAAGCGTGCGACCCAGGCCAGCAATGCCTCGGGTGCATGGGCACGCTTCCAGTTGCCGGCCACGTATTTGTTGGCCTCGGCCATAGTCGGATACGTGTGGATGGTGCCGAGGATCTTGTTCAGTCCGATACCGTGTTTCATCGCCAGCACATATTCCGCCAGCAGATCACCGGCGTGCTCGCCGACGATCGTGACGCCCAGGATGCGATCCTTGCCCGGCACCGTCAGTACCTTCACGAAACCGTGCGCCTCGCTGTCGGCGATCGCCCGGTCCAGATCATCGAGGCCGTAGACCGTCACCTCGCAGGGTATGTTCTTCTCCTTCGCTTCGAGCTCGTTCAGGCCCACGCGCGCAACCTCGGGCTCGACGAACGTCGCCCAGGGAATCACGCGATAGTCGGCGCGGAACTTGCGGAACGGATCGAACAGCGCATTGACAGCCGCATACCAGGCCTGGTGCGCGGCGGTGTGGGTGAACTGGTACGGGCCGGCCACATCGCCCGCCGCGTAGATGTTGGGGAAGTTGGTCTGGAGATAGCCGTTGACTTCGACGGTGCGACCGGTCGTCACACCGAGTTCCTCGAGACCATAGCCTTTCAGATTGGCCACACGACCCACTGCCACGAGTATCGCGTCGAAAGCAATCCGCTTCTCCTGCCCGTCGGCTTCGACGATCAGCACCTTCTGTTGACCGTCGCGTTCCACGCGTAGCGCCTTGTGATTCGTCAGCACATCGATGCCTTCGGCCCGGAAACGCGCGGCAACCAACGCGGACACATCTTCGTCTTCACGGGCCAGGATGCGCGGGAGCATCTCGACCTGTGTCACGCGCGAACCCAGGCGCGCGAAGGTCTGCGTGAGTTCGCTGCCGATCGGACCACCACCGAGCACCACGAGGCGATCGGGGCGTTTGCGCAACTGCCAGACGTTGTCGGAGGTGAGCACCTCGATCTGATCGAGGCCGGGAATCGGCGGCACGAAAGGCCGCGCGCCCGCAGCGATGACGATGGCACGGGTCGTCAGCGTCTGCACGTTACCGTCGTCGCGAGTGATTTCCACGGCCCAGGGCGACACGATGCGAGCACTGCCCTGAGCGACATCCACGCCCAGTCCGGCATAGCGCGCCACCGAATCGTGCGGTTCGATTGCCCGGATAACGCGCTGCACGCGCTCCATGACCTCGCCGAAGTCGAAATCGGCCTGCGCCGACCTCATGCCGAACTCTTTTGCACGTTGCACATGCGACAGGAACTTCGCGGAGCGGATCAGCGCCTTGGACGGCACGCAACCTGTGTTGAGGCAATCGCCGCCCATCGCGTGTTTTTCAACGAGGGTGACACTCGCCTTGATGGCTGCAGCGATGTAGGCGGTGACGAGCCCCGCCGAGCCGCCGCCGATCACGATGAGGTTGCGATCGAACGTGGCGGGCTTCGTGAAACGTGAGTAGACTTTGCGGGCTTTGAACATGTCGATGATTTTCTTGGAGAGAAGAGGAAAGACACCCAGCAGCACCAGAGAGCCGAGCACGCCTGGTGAGACGATGCCCGACAGCGTGTCGATGCGCGCGAGCTGGGTGCCGGCATTGACATAGACCAGCGTGCCGGCCAGCATGCCGATCTGGCTGACCCAGTAGAAGGTCCAGGTGCGCAAGGCGGTGACACCCATCGCCAGGTTGATGACGAAAAAGGGCAGGACAGGTACCAGGCGCAGCGTAAAAAGATAGAAGCCGCCCTCCCGGGCGATGCCGGCATCGAGCGTGGCCAACCGTTCGCCGAAACGCGATTGCACCCAGTCTCGCAGCATCCACCGCGCAGCGAGAAAGGCGAGGGTGGCGCCGATGGAAGACGCGAAGGACACGATCAACGTGCCCCAGCCCAATCCGAACAATGCTCCGGCAGCCAGCGTCATCACCGCAGCACCTGGAAGCGAGAGCGCCGTCACGATCACATAGCCGGTAAAGAACAGAAGACCTGCGCGCAGCGGTTGCTCGGCACGCCAGGCCTGCAGATCGGCCTGACTGCTCTTTATGGCCTCGAGACTGAGGAAGCGCCCGAGGTCGAGCGCGAAATAGACGCCCAGCAGCAAAGCCAGCAAGATCAACAACCACCAGCGCCTGTCCGAATGCTTCCTGTTCATCGTTCGCTCGTCGAGCCTCGTGCCTTCAATGGAGTGATAGACGCACGAGCCCCGAGCTTCTTACATGAACGATGCGCTCATATTTTCGGTGGGCGATTCAGGATCGCACGCGGAATGAGGGTTCTATCGGACATCGCGCGAATACCGCGGTCACTGTGGATCAGTCCTTTCTCACGCACGGCCTGCAGCAGTTGCCCCGCAACGGTGTGCAGATAGAACCAGTCCTGTACCTCAGCCGCCCCCAGGCCGCCGGGTTGGGCCGCTGCTGCCTCCTCGTAATAAGTGCGTATATCGTCGCAGGCATGTTTCAAGGCCATCGACAGGGGTTGTCCCGACGGGAGATCGTCAGCTTGCTGATCACAAACGAACCCATAGAGAAATTCACCCGCCTGCTCGGTCGTCAAACCGCTAAGGCCGACACCGGTGCCACCTCGGCGCTGCACGCTCAGATCGTGCCAGGGACGAAGCTCGTCGATTTCATCGCGCAGACGGATCGACAACTCGGCACCGGTCAGCGCAGACGGACGGGGCCGCGCAAAGTTCACAGGGCATGCCGCGCCTTCCAGATTATCGGCAGGATCGGAATGCGGTGCCTCGTTGGTAAAATCGTGGAGCACGGGTCCTTCATCAGCGTCGAACAATGAAAGCAAGGCCCGCAGAACCAGGCGCTGGAACGCTGCGTCATTGGGCGCCCCCAGGGGCCTGCCCAGCATGAAGGGCACCCATAGCGCCCTCGGCGGCTCCATCGCTTCGGAGTGCTCACGCACGAGGCTGATGCTTGCGGTTGGAACGCCGCCCTCTTCCAGATAATGACCGACCGCGCTCACGGCGCAGGTGCAGTTTGGTCAGACAGGAACGAGGATCGCCGCGTCGACCTGGTCGCGCAACAGGAGTCCGGCCAGTTCCCTCGCTTTGGGTTCGAACTGGGTCGGCGGGAAGGGGGCGCCCATGAACGAGTAGTGGTAGTCGGCCACGGATCCGATCGTGCCGTCTTCCGCAAGTTCCTTCAAGCGATCGATTGGAAATACCAGGTTAGGGTCCTGACGGAAACCCGACCGATCGAAGTTCACGGAAATGTGACTCATCACCAACGCCGCACTGGGCGTGTCGGATGGAATCACGCGGTACTCGGTGGCAGACGCGCCCCCACCGAATGGTCGATCCTCCCGCCGGTGCAAGCCGGCCGTGCTGATCAGGGCGACGCGCCGCCGGTTCAATGGTGGCCCCTTTACCCAGGGACGACCGGACAGGCGTGGCACCTGATCACGCAGGTGCAATAAATGGTCGCGTTCCCATTCGGAAAGATCTGCGAGTCTTGCCATGTTCGATTGCTCCAGGTGCCATAGAGGTAGGTCGAGTCGCCGGCAGCGCATCTGCCGACGCGCCAGACGTCCTGTGCGCGAGGATACTGCGCCCGGCTGTGCAACAGGTATGTACCGATTTCGGCGACGAATGAAGGATGCCGGACCGGTTCAGGGTGACCAGGCGTGCGTCTGCACCGAGAACGCCCCATTACGGAACGTTCTGGATGGACAGTCATCGATAAGTGGTACGAAAAGGACATTCTGCAAATAACATGGAAACTCGTGGCTGCGAGCCGCGTCGTGTCGCCGCTTCCAGGCAACCTGTAAGAAGACAGCAGTCAAGGACGCCCAACCAGCGATGAGCCTTTGCATTTGCCCTTCGAAATCAACTGGAGACAGAAATGACATCTCGGCGCACCCTCGCCCGTGCGGTACTCGCTGCGACTCTGATGACCAGCATCACCGCGGTCTCGGCAGAGATCGACAAGCCCCACAAGGTTGTCTTTCAGGTGAGCGATGCCGACCCGGCGAAGTGGAACCTGGCCTTGAACAACGCGCGCAATGTGCTTGCCGATCTGGGCAGCGACAAGGTAGCGATCGAGATCGTCGCTTATGGACCGGGCATCGGCATGCTGAAGCTGGATTCCCTGGCGGGTAGTCGTATCGCCGAAGCGTTGGGCAAGGGGGTGGCGGTCGTGGCCTGCGAGAACACGATGCGCAACCTGAAGATCAATCGCGAAGACATGCTGCCCGAGATCGGCTATGTCCCTGCGGGTGTGGTCGAGATCATGTTGCGCCAGCAACAGGGTTACGCGTACATCAGGCCCTGAGCTTGTCGACTACCGTCGCCGATCGCATGCTCCCTCTCCACGGTGAAACGGTCGGCCGATCAACATTGCGAGCCCGAGCGCGATTCCGGCGGCTCGCCGGTCGATGGTTTGCAGCCTGTCTGTTCGCGTGCGCCGTGTCTGCGCACGCCGACGGGCTTTTTCCGGATGTCGTCGGCGTTGAGGTACGCAGCGACGATGGCGTGACCTTCGATTTCGACGTGACGATCTCTTCGCCGTATGACACGCCGTCGCGCTATGCCGACGCGTTTCGTGTGGTCGGCACGGACGGCACCGTTTATGGGGTGCGACGCCTGTTGCACGACCACCAACATGAGCAGCCATTTACCCGTGATTTGCACGGTGTGGAGATTGCGCCAGGTGTTCGTGAGGTAAGGGTGCAGGGTCGTGACCTGCGCAACGGGTTCGGCGGTGCGAGCTTCAATGTGACGTTGCCGCTGCGCTGAATGGACGAAGAGCGACGCTCGCCGCTCCGTAGGAACTGCCAACACCCTGAACGACGAGGAAGGTGATCGATGATTCGACTGTTCCTTTGCGCCGCATTGACGGGTACGTTGTGGGCTCTGGTCCCGGGTGGTGTCGCGGCCGAGCCCTTTATCAGCGGCTTCGATATCGGCAATGCAACCCTGCCCATCGAACGGGGTGGCCCGCCAAAGGACGGAATCCCGGCGATCGACAGGCCGCGCTTCGTCGCTGCCGATCAGGCCGGTCTTACCGACCAGGACCGCGTGCTCGGTATCGAGTCGTCGGGGCTGGCGCGCGCCTACCCGGTCCGCATCCTGAACTGGCACGAGGTCGTCAACGACCGTTTCGGTGCGCGCGAAGTCATCGTGACCTATTGCCCGTTGTGCGGCACAGGCATGGTGTTCGAGTCGCCGGCGCGCGTCGCTGGCGGTGACGGCTTCGGTGTTTCCGGGCTGCTCTACAACAGCGATGTGCTGCTCTACGATCGGGCGACCGAGTCGCTCTGGTCGCAGATTCTAGGCACAGCGATCAGCGGTCCGCTCAAGGATAGCGTGCTGACGCCGGTGCCCGTGGTCCATACGAGCTGGGCCGACTGGCGCCGCCGCCATCCTGCGACCGACGTGTTGTCCACCGAAACCGGCTTCGAGCGCGACTACACGCGCAATCCCTATGAAGGCTACGATCGCGTCCAGCAACTGTTGTTCGACGTGCAGCATCGCGACGATCGCTTTCCGCTGAAGGAATGGGTGCTTGGCGTGCGCATCAACGGATCGGCGAAAGCCTATCCGTTCAGTGTCCTGGCGCGTGCGGCCGATCCCACGGGCGAACTGATCGACACGGTCGGCGGCGAATCGCTGCGCATCCGCTACGATCGCGAGCACCGGACGGCTGAAGCTTTCGATGCAAACGGCCGCCTGCTGAACGGCATCACGGCGTTCTGGTTCGCGTGGGTGGCGTTCCATCCCGATACCGCCGTGATGCGCGAACCGTGATGCCTGGCGCGCAAGCGAAGTCCTGGCTCGCTCGGTTGCTTGGCCAACGGCTTGCCACGAATCGCTTCGCTACACTGCGGCGAACGGGACGACACGACGAGAAGACACCATGAAGACCGAACGCTTCGACTTCACGGGCCATGACGGCTCCACGCTGGCTGCCCGACTCGATCGGCCCGAGGGCCCTCTGCGAGCGAGTGCCATCCTCGCGCATTGCTTCACCTGCTCGAAAGACATCCCCGCTGCACGGCGCATCGCAGGCCGTCTGGCCGCACGGGGCATTGCGGTGCTGCGATTCGACTTCACCGGCCTGGGCCATTCCGGCGGCGAATTCGCCAATACCAACTTCAGTTCGAACGTCGAAGACCTGCACGCGGCCGTTCGAGCCATGACGCAACGCGCAATGCCGCCGCAGTTGCTGATCGGTCATTCGCTGGGCGGTGCAGCCGTGCTGAAGGCGGCACCGGAGGTGAGCGGCTTGCGCGCCGTGGTCACGATCGGGGCGCCCGCCGACCCGGCGCACGTCGTGCATCACCTCACGGATCGAATCGACGAGATTCGGCGCGAGGGCCGCGCCACCGTTCAACTGGCGGGCCGCCCGTTCGAGATCCGCCAGCATTTCCTCGACGACATCAGTTCCCAGGCGCTCGAATCGGCACTGGGCCGCCTGCGTGTGGCACTGCTCGTCATGCATGCCCCCAACGACTTGACGGTGAGCATCGACCATGCCGCACGCATCTTCATGGCGGCCAAGCATCCGAAGAGCTTCGTGTCGCTGGACAGCGCCGACCACCTGGTCAGCCGCGAAGAAGACGCCGAGTATGTGGCCGAGGTCATTGCGAGCTGGTCGGACCGCTACTTCGACCCGGCACCGGTCGTTTCGGTGCCCGAGGCACCGGAAGGCGTGATTCGCGTGGCCGAAGCGAAGGCGGGCGGCTTCAAGCAGGACGTGACGATCAACGCCAGGCACCAGCTCGTCGCCGACGAGCCGCTCAGCGTCGGCGGTACCGACCTCGGCCCGAGCCCCTACCAGCTCGTCTCGGCCGGGTTGGGCGCCTGCACCACGATGACCTTGCGGATGTACGCCAACCGCAAGCAAATTCCGCTGACGCATGTGACATGCGACGTCACGCACAACAAGACGCATCTGGACGACAGTCTTCGAACCGATTCGGGCCCGTCCAAGGTCGACGTCTTCACACGGCGCATCCGGATGGAAGGCGACCTGAGCGACGAGCAGAAGCAAGCCTTGCTGAACATTGCGGACAAGTGCCCGGTCCACCAGACCTTGCACGGCAGGGCGGTCGTCCAGACATCGCTGCTCGATCCGTCTGGCGACGCGATGGAAGCGACCGATCCGGGGCTTGGCGACGACAGATAGCGAACTCATCGGGCATCGTGGATATTGCGCTTGGATGGCCCTAGCGTCACGCGGCGTTGCTGGCGGTGGTCTGTGAGACGCCGGCAATCACCAGTGCTCGATTTGGTCAGGCGCTTCCCTGGACAACCAGATTGCCGATCCTGAAATCAATGTGTAAACGTCTACACAAGGAGTCCGACATGGCAACCAATCTGGCATTGGATCCCGACCTTCTCGACAAGGTCGTCGCGCTGAATGGTGAGTCCACCAAGAAGGCAGCGGTGACGCTCGCCCTGAAAGAGTTCATCGCTCGAAGAGAGCAGAAACGCATTTCGGAGCTGTTCGGCAAGCTCGAATGGGATCCGACCTATGACTACAAGGCCGAGCGATCCAGATCGTGACGCTATTGGTCGACACCCGACACCGCGTTCAAGGGGTCGATGCGTCGACCTGTTCAGCGGGCATCATTGAGCGCCCAATCGTATTCCAGGAAGGCCAATTGATAACGGCCGGCTTTCAGATCGGCCTGCGCCTGTGGCGTCGTGGCGAGCACCGCCGCGTGACGGGCGAAAAGTGTCTGCAATGAGTCGTAACCTCGGTGACCCCGTTCGAAATCCTTGCGGTACCAGTCGAATATCTTCGACACTGACAAAGTCCTGGTGTCCGCATCGAACCGGTTACGGCTACGGTCGGACAGGAAGCGACGCAGCGAGTCGTCGAGCTGCGCGTCCAATCGTTCCGCAGTGAACGCCTCGTTGCGCAGCATCGGGCAGCCGATCGATGCACAGACCACGGCCACGTGGATGCGTGGATCGTCGAACACGCCGGGCTCGCGGATCATGCCGTGCTCGACATCGTCGAGCGAACGTTCCTGGCCCAGCAATCTGAAGAATGGCTTCTTCCAGGGGCTCTGCAGGAAACTGCCCAGGTCCTTGATCGACTTGAGGTCGGGATAGCGGGTGAGGATCAGTTCGACGGTGAACGCGTTGTAGGCGTTGATCAGGAAGGCGAGTTGCCGGGGTCGTGACCAGCCACCGTACTCGTTGGCGGAGACGGCCGACAGCGTGTCGAGATAGGTCCGCAACGCTTGCCGCTGGATCTGCAGCGCCCCATAGCGCAGGCTCGAGGCGTTGCCATCGGCTGCGACCACGACATGCTGCTCGAGCAGCGCGTCCCAGGCACTGTGCCGGTGATCGAAGTCTGCTTCGGACGCCTGGGCCGAGGCGCGCTGGGTCAATCCCATGAGCGCTATCGGCAACGCCGCGATCAGGGCGCGACGGCCTCCATCGATAGGGTGTCGTCGAGTCGGGCGGACATTCGTCATCAGTCATCTCCAGAAGGATTCATGCCGGTCTGCCGCCGGTCGCATCGCGCCTATCAACCGGGCAGCGAGCGTGGCGGGGTGTAAGAAATTTGCGTGCCGATCGTCAATGAGGGAGGTCCAAGGGCGTCCGGCATGAAAACGATCGCCTGCGGCACCCCTATGTTCCCTCAATCGAACCAAACCCAAGGAGAAGCACCATGAATTCATTTTCGTCGACCCTGGCGCGTACGCTGGCGAGTGCCGTGGTCACTGCTGCGGCACTCGGCGGCTGTGCAATGACGTGCGGCACCCGCGGTTGTGGCGTCGGTGCCGCACAGACCTGCGGCGCGTCCAAGGCCGGG
>JBGSTN010000504.1:0-2170 GCA_041736455.1 Burkholderiaceae bacterium
CCGACACGCGGTCGATCCGGGTGGTCACACTCGCGTTCGCACTCGGCTTCGTCGCCCAGACCGGTTTTCTCGTCCATCAGTTGCCGATGCTGAGCGCACGCATGAGCCCGCTCGAGGCGAGCTGGGCGGTGAGCCTGACAGCGCTTTGTGCGATCCTCGGTCGCCTGGTGTCCGGGCCGCTGCTCGATCGCCATTCCCGTCACGCGATCGCCGGAGCGAACTTCTTCGTGCAGGTGCTGGCCATCGTCGTCTTCGTCGTCTGGCGCGATGCGATGGGCGGCTTCGTGGCCAGCGCGATCTATGGCCTGACGGTCGGCAATCTGATCACATTGCCCAGCCTCGTCACGCAGCGCCTGGTGACGACAGCAGACTTCGCGGCAACGGTGCGCCGCCTGTTGACGATCTGTCAGGTCAGCGGTGCCGTCGGTCCGGCGACGATCGGCTTGTTGCGTTCCATGGAGCACGGTGACGTCCTGGCGCTCGCCCTGGTGGGCACGCTCAACGCCGTGGCCGGACTGGTCGTCTGGACATCCCGTTCAGCCATCAGGCATTAGAGTCCTGCCAGCGAGCAAGCGATCGCCGGCGGCAATCATCAACAGCAGTCGATCGCCGCCGGCGATCATCAACCAACGACGAGGTCGAACGATGCAGATCACGCGAGCGCAGCTCGACGAGGCCGCCGGCAGAGGGCTGATCCAGGCCGAGCAGGGTGCAGCGTTGTGGCAGTTCCTGACCGAGCGCGCCCAGGAAACGCCGACCTTCAAGGCCGCCCATATCCTCTACTACCTGGGCGGCATGGTCGCGATCGGCGCGATGACGCTGTTCATGACGCTGGGCTGGCAGCGTTTCGGCAGCACGGGCCTGTTGGTGATCGCGCTCGGCTATGCCGGCATCATGCTGGTACTGACCGAGTTCCTGCTCGGTCGACGCCAGCTGGCGGTGCCGGCTGGCATCACCGCGACGCTCGCGGTCGTGATGACCCCGCTCGCCGTCTACGGCGCCCAGCACGCGTGGGGATACTGGCCCGCCGACGCAACGACCGATTGGGCCTACCGCGACTTCCATACGCGAATCGACTGGCGCTGGCTGGTGATGGAGTTGGCAACCCTCGCCGCTGGGGCAGTCGCGCTCTGGCGCTATCGCCTGCCGTTCCTGGTGATGCCCGTGGCCGTGACACTCTGGTACATGAGCATGGACCTGGTGCCGTTCCTGCTCGGCGGTGACGCGTCGACCTACTTCTCGGAGCAAGGCAAGCTCATTTCGCTCTGCTTCGGGCTCGCGATGACGCTCGCCGCCTTCCTGGTCGACCTGCGCTCGCGACAGTCGAAGGACTTCGCGTTCTGGCTCTATGTCTTCGGGGTGCTGACGTTCTGGGGCGGTCTGTCGAGCATGAATTCCGGCAGCGAATGGGGCAAGCTCGGCTACTGCGGCATCAACCTGTCGATGATCGTCGTCGGCGCCGTGCTGTCACGTCGCGTGTTCGCCGTCTTCGGGGGTTTCGGCATCGCAGGATATCTGGGCTATCTGTCGTACCACCTGTTCCGCGACAGCATGCTGTTCCCGGTTGCATTGACCGCCATCGGTCTGGCGATGATCGGGGCAGGGGTGATCTGGCAACGCAACGAAGCGGCGATCGGCAGGTCGTTGCGAAGATTCATGCCTTCGTCATTGAGCGAACTCGTCGATCGCCGCCAAGGTCATTGAACGCCTTCCGCGAGCCGCTCGACACGGACTAAATTCAATGTCAGACCGTCGTTCGATGCGCCGGCAACACCGTGCCTGTGCATGCACCGAAACCGATGCGCCGCGCGCCCTCGCGCACGCAGTAGCCGCGCAGGGTCAAGGTATCGCCGTCGGCAAGAAAAGTGCGGGTCTCGCCGTCGGGCAACTCCAGGGGTTGCTTGCCGCCTTGCGAGAGTTCCAGCAATGAACCGGCCTGTTCGGGCCGTTCACCCGAGAGCGTGCCCGAGCCGAGGAGGTCACCCGCACGCAGGTTGCAGCCACCGATCGCGTGATGAGTCACCAGTTGCGCGGCGGTCCAGTACGCAGCTGCCGCCGCATTGCCCTGGGACAATCGCATGCCAGGACGACCTGCCTCGCGCATCGCGGCCGTCTGCAACCAGACCTCGAGCTCGATGTCCAGGCCGCCTTGCCGGCGATTGTCGGGCGC
>JBGSTN010000619.1:0-6071 GCA_041736455.1 Burkholderiaceae bacterium
CGTGCCTTCGAGGATGCGCAAGGCGAAGTGCGCGCCCATCGCAGCGCGCAGCACTTTCGGCGACCAGCAATGGGCTGACGTCGGGGCCATCAGGACGGTCTCGAGACCAGCCGCCGCCGCGATGCGAAGCAACGAACCGACGTTGCCCGGATCCTGCACGCGATCGAGATAGAGCGTGTCACCGGTCAGCGTGGCCGGCATTTCGAATCGGGGCATCGCAATGATCGCGAGCGGCCCGGATCCGTTCTCGACCTGGCTGGCGCGACGGAACAGAGCACCGGTCAGGCCGTACAGACGAGGGCGTTGCCCGGCCGGCAGCCGCCCGGATTCAGCCAGTATCCGCGCGACCAGCCGAGTCACATGCTCGGGACGTTCGTCCGACGGCGGCAGGAAGAGCGCGTGCAGTCGCGTCGCCGATGACTCGGGCATCCCGGAGGACGGATGGAAAGCCTGCCAGAAAGCCTCGACGAGATGGACACCCTCGAGCACGCCGAGCCTGCTCTTCCTGCGCTCGTGCGAAGACTCGATCAGGCGCATCAGTTGCCGAAAACCTTCGTTCTGGATCGACTCGATCGGGGTTTCCTGCCCGCTCATCGATGATCGCTTTCGTTCAACGCCTGCCGCTCGAGCCCTTCTTCCACGGCCTGTGGTTCGGTCATTCCGTCCGGCGACAGCGACTCGATCGTCTGGAGCGCGGCAATCGCGAGTGCGACCGGCGCAAAACTGCGGCGATGGATCTCGCAGGGACCGTGGCGCTGCAGGGCTTGCCGATGCGCCGCCGTCGGATAGCCCTTGTGAAGATCGAATCCGTAGAGCGGGTAGCGTGCATGCAGCAACGCCATCTGCTCGTCGCGGACGGTCTTGGCCAGAATCGACGCGGCGGCAATGGCCGGAACCAGATCGTCGCCTCCGACGATCGTTTCGCAGCCCACGTCGAGAACGGGCGCGCGATTGCCATCGACCTGCACGAGCGAGGGCCGCAGAGGCAGCGCCGCGACGGCACGCTGCATGGCGAGCATCGTCGCCTGCAGAATGTTGAGGGAATCGATCTCCACGACACTGGATTCGCCCAACGCCCAGGCGAGCGCCCGCTCGCGGATCAGTAACGCGAGATGCTCGCGCTGCTTCGCCGTCAGCCGCTTGGAATCCCGCAACCCTTCGATCGGACGCGAAGGATCGAGGATGACCGCCGCAGCGACCACAGTACCGGCCAGCGGGCCCCTGCCCGCTTCGTCGACGCCGCAGACCAACGTCATCATAGACACGCGACCAGCGCCTGCGCCGCACGCTCCGCGCAGCCGATCGCGAGGTCGTCACGCAACGTGAGGAAACGCGTCGTGATGCGCTCGCGCACCGCATCGTTGTCGAGTTGCTCGAGCAGTGCGGAACCCATGGCGGGTGGCGTCGCCGCATGCTGGATGTACTCGGGTACCACCCAGTCGTTGCACAGGATGTTGGGCAGGCCGACGTAGGGCAGGTAGCCCATATGCCGCATGATCTGGTAGCTGATCGGTGCCATCTTGTAGGCGATCACCATCGGTCTGCCGAACAGGGCGATCTCCAGCGTGGCCGTGCCGCTGGCCACCAGCGCGGTATCGCAGGCCGCCATCGCGTCGCGCGACTGACCATCGACGATATGCAGATAAGGCGCATCGGCCAGGCCGATCGCGGCGCGGGCCGAGCACAGGTTCGCGTACAGGGCCGCACTGGCGGCGGGAACCACGAACTGCAGGTCCTGGCGCTTGCTGATCAGCCAGCGTGCCGTCTCGAGGAACGTGGTACCCATGTAGCGGATCTCCCCGCCACGCGAACCGGGCAACAAGGCGACGGTGCGGCGGGCCGGATCGAGTCCCAGACGCTGGCGCGCCCGACCGCGATCGTCATCCATCGCGACGATCTCGTCGGCCAGAGGATGGCCGACATAGGTGGCGGAAATTCCCGCACGGTCGTAGAGCGGCTTTTCGAACGGGAACAGCAGCAGCATGTGATCGACACTGTCGCGGATGGTCTTCAACCGACCTGCGCGCCATGCCCAAACCGACGGACCGACCAGATGCACCGTTCGCACACGACGCGCGCGAACCCGGCGCTCCAGCCCGAAATTGAAATCGGGCGAGTCGACCCCGATCACGAGCGCCGGCGGATCGGCGAGAATCTTCGCGAGAAGATCGCGTCGCATCCTGACGAGCCGGGGCAGCACACGGAGTACTTCTGCGTAGCCGCGCACCGACAAGGCCTCGATGTCGATCCACGTTTCAAGGCCCGCTGCACGCATCGTCGAACCGCCCACGCCGGCATGCGTGCAGCCGGCGAGTCGTGCATTGAGCGCTGCCAGTACCGGGCCAGCGATCAGATCCCCCGATTTCTCGCCGGCAACCCAGACCAGCCGCTCGCCAGCCACGTCAGTCCGCTGCCATCAGTACGCGAACCCCGGGACCATCGGCCAACGCTCATGCGATCCGGCGGGTGCCAGCGGGTCCGGGCGCGACGGGCGCGAGGTCATCGGACGATGCCCCGCGTCGCACCAGCCAGAAATTCGCCCAGTCGCTGCACATCGTCGATCGCGGGATCGTCCACGCGCGATTCGGCCATTTCCATGCGCATCGTCTCGAGTGCGATACGGGCATCTGCCAGCGTCAACCCGTTCTTGTAGATCAACTTGTAGGCCTTGCGGATCGCGGCGATGCGATCCGCGTCGAACCCGCGGCGGCGCAAGCCCTCGACATTGATGCCATGCGCGCTCGCAGAATCGCCCGAGGCCATCACGAACGGTGGGAGGTCGTGCAGGATCACGGTACCGACACCGGTCATCGCGTGCGCGCCGATCTTGCAGAATTGATGCACACCCGTGTAGCCGCCGAGAATGACCCAGTCGCCGATGTGCACGTGACCGGCCAGATTCACGACATTGGCGAAGACCGTATGATCGCCGACCACGCAATCGTGCGCGACATGAACGTACGCCATTACCCAGTTGTGGCTGCCGATCGTCGTCTCGCCACGATCCTGCGCCGTGCCGCGGTTGAGCGTCACGTATTCACGGAACATGTTGCTGTCGCCGACGACCAGTCGAGTCGGTTCGCCGGCATACTTCTTGTCCTGCGGTGCGCCGCCGATGCGCCCGAACGGATGGAACACGTTGCTGCGCCCGATCGTCGTAGGACCTTCGATCACGCAATGGGCTCCCACCTGCGACCCGGCGCCGATGCGAACGCCCGGGCCGATGATCGCGTAGGGACCGACGCCCACCATCGAGTCGAGTTCCGCCGAAGTGTCGATGACGGCGGTCGGATGGATCAACGCTCCAGCAGGTTCTGACATGCTCACTCCGCTGTCGGGGGATCGATGCTGCGCAGCGCGCACATGATATCGGCCACCGCCGACTTCTCGCCGTCGACCGATGCCACGCCCGAGTACTTCCACATGCCACGCGCCACCCGGGTGATCGACACCTCGAGACGGAGCTGGTCACCGGGCGAGACGGGGCGCTTGAAGCGGGCGTTGTCGATGCCGACGAAGTAGTACACCGAATTGATGTCGGATTTCCGACCCATCGTCTGGAACGACAGGATGCCTGCCGCCTGGGCGAGTGCCTCGATCTGCAGCACGCTGGGCATGACCGGCAGATGCGGAAAATGGCCGATGAAATAGGGCTCGTTCATCGACACGTTCTTCAGCGCGACGATCCGTTCACCCTTGACGAGCTCGAGCACCCGATCGACCAGCAGGAAAGGATAGCGGTGCGGAAGGTGGTCGAGGATGCCGCGGATATCCATGCCCGTGGTGGGTTCGGAATCGCTCATGCGGACTCCCGGGAAAGCTTTTCGAGGTGGCGCAGGCGTGCGCGCAGGTCTGGCAGATGTCGCAGCACGGCAGCAGCGCGCTCCCATTGGTCGTTCTTCATGAGCGGAAATGATCCGGAGTAAAAGCCTGGCTGGCGCAGATCGCGCGTGACCAGACTCATGGGTGAAACCACGACATCGTCGGCAAGGGTCAGATGACCGAGAATTCCGGCGCCGCCGCCGATCAGGCAGCGGCGCCCCAGGCGGGCACTGCCGGCAATGCCGACGCAACCGGCGAGCGCCGAACCTGCTCCCACATGAACATTGTGGGCGATCTGCACGAGGTTATCGATGATGCAATCGTCCTCGATGACCGTATCGTCGAGCGCGCCGCGATCCACCGAGCTGTTGGAACCGATCTCGACGCGATCGCCGATCCGGACACTGCCCAGCTGCGGGATCTTCGCCCAGCCGTCCGCCTGCCGCGCAAAGCCGAATCCGTCGGAACCGAGCACGGTGTTCGCGTGCACGATGCAGCGCTCGCCGATGACGACATCCTGGTAGATCACCACGTTGGGATACAACCGGGTGTGCACACCGATGCGTGCGCGCGCGCCGATGACGACACCGGCGCCGACATGGCAATGACTGCCGATATGCGCGCCGGCAGCGACGACGACACCGGGTTCGATCGTGACCGATTCACCGAGCCGGACATCGGCCGCGATGTTCGCCGATGGATCGATAGTCGCCCCGGACTGACCGTTCGCATCCTGCTCGAGCAGTCGGCTTTCGAACTCCTGGGCGGCGCGCGCTAACGCCAGATACGGTGATTCGCTGATCAGTGCGATGCAACCAGGACGCAATGCATCGACCTGATCGGGCGCGACGATGACGGCCGCCGCATGAGAATCGGCCGCGTCGGCCCGGTAACGCGCATCGCTGAGGAAGCTCAGATCGTCCGGCCCCGCATTGGCCAGTGTGGCCAGCGCAATCACGTCGCGATTTCCAGCCTCCGGCGAAATGGTCGCGCCGATGGTTCGCGCGATCACACTCAGCGCCAGCGGTCGGGCGAGACTACGCATCGACCGATGGCAATGTCTGGTATCGGTGCTTCACTTGGCGAGCGACTCGATCACCTTGTCGGTGATATCGATCTTCTTGCCTGCAAAGACGGCTTCCTGCACCACGAGGTCGTACTTGTCGGCCTCGGCAATGCTGCGGATGGAACGGTTGGCGCGCTCGAGCACCTGGGCAAGTTCTTCATTGCGCCGCTGGCTGAGATCCTCACGGAACTCGCGCTGCCGCCGCTGGAAATCCTTCTCGAGATCGGCGAACTCGCGCTGCTTCTCACGTCGCTCGGACTCGCTCATCACCGCGCGATCGCGCTCCAGGCGCTCTCCCGCAGCCTTGAGCTGGCCGCCCAAGGCCTGCAGTTCCTTGTCGCGCGAACTGAACTCGCGCTCGAGCTTCTGCTGCGCCGCCTTTGCCGGCACCGCATCACGCAGGATTCGCTCGGTGTTGACGTAACCGATCTTGATGCCCGTCTGTTGCGCAACCGCCGGTGCCAGGGGCAACATCGATGCAGCCACCAGACTGCCGACGAAGGCCAATGGACGAATGACTCTTGACGTAATCACGAATGAATCCTCGACTTCTGGATGAATCGTCGAATTATGCACGACGGGTTGTCGATTCAGAACCCGGTCCCGATCTGGAACTGCAAGCGCTGCTGCTTGTCCCCCGGGCGATCGTTGAGTGGATAGCCGACACTGAATTTCATTGGCCCGACCGGGGAAATCCAGGTCAGACCGATACCCGTGGAGTATCGGAATTCGCTCGCCGAAAAGTCGCCGGCTGGAAACACGTTGCCGCCGTCGAGAAACAGGAACCAGCGGAAACTGCGATCGTTACCGGTGCCGGCCACGGGCAGGATCAATTCCATGTTGCCCACGACCTTGGTCTGCCCACCCAGCGCCACGTTGTCGACGGGGTCGCGACCGGGGCCGAGCGAACTCGGACCGAAGCCGCGTACGGAGCCTATACCCCCCGCGTAGAAATTGGCAAAAGGCGGAAACTGGCGATCGCCGAGCGAACGCGCGTAGCCGACTTCCCCATTGAGCGCGAGCGTGTAGTCCTTCGAAAGCGGATAGTAATACTGCTGGTTGTAGGTGGCCTTGTAATAGCGCAGTTCGCCGTAAGGCAACGTGAATTCGAACGCGGCGGAATGCAGGCGGCCGCGCGTCGGCGCATACGCACTGTCGCGGCTGTCTCGGCGCCAGCCGAGTT
>JBGSTN010000629.1:0-3622 GCA_041736455.1 Burkholderiaceae bacterium
CCTCGCGCATCGACGCCGACGACGCACGGATCCAGTCGATCATCGCGCGCAATCTCGCCCGCTCGTCGCCCGAATCGGCGAGCGGCGCGGAGTCGGTGGGCACGGCCGATGCGGGTGATTTCGCCTTCGATCGCCGGCCGACTCCTTGAGTCGACGGTGGCAGCGACCGTGACCGGGAATGTGGCCTTGACCGGGAATGTGACAGTTACCGGGAATGTGGCCTTGACCGGGGACCGGAGCGCGGGCGGGAACATGTCGGCGATGGTGACGACGACAGCGACGTTGCGGCGAGCCTGACCATGGCGACCAATCAGGCTGCCGGACGGCCCCTCAGCGGCGCGAAGCTCGTGGTAGGGACGGTCGTACTGGCCACTGCGACGTTCATGAACGTGCTGGATACGTCGATCGCCAATGTTTCGATCCCCGCGATCGCCGGCGACCTCGGTGTCAGCCCGTCGCAGGGAACGTGGGTCATCACGTCATTCGCGGTCGCCAATGCGATCTCACTGCCGTTGACCGGCTGGCTCACACAGCGCTTCGGTCAGGTTCGGCTGTTCGTCTCGAGCATCCTGCTGTTCTCGATCGCTTCGGTGCTATGCGGAATGGCGCCCAGCATCGAAGCCCTGATCGCGTTTCGCATTCTGCAGGGCGCGGTTGCCGGCCCGATGATCCCGCTGTCGCAGACCTTGCTGCTGTCGAGCTACCCGAAGGAACGCGCCGGCTTCGCGCTCGCCATGTGGAGCATGACGACGCTGGTCGCGCCGGTCACCGGGCCATTGCTCGGCGGCTGGATCACCGACAACATCTCGTGGCCCTGGATCTTCTACATCAACGTGCCGATCGGCCTGGTGGCGGCTTCGTTGACGTGGCTGATCTACCGAACGCGCGAGACACCGACGCGCCGGCTGCCCATCGACGCGGTCGGTCTCGCGCTGCTCGTGATCTGGATCGGTGCGATGCAGATCATGCTCGACCTCGGCAAGGAAATGGACTGGTTCGAGTCATCGACGATCGTTTTGCTCGCCGTGGTCGCCGTGGTCGGCTTCATCGCGTTTCTGATCTGGGAGTTGACCGACGAGCACCCGGTGGTCGATCTGCGCCTGTTCGGGGTGCGCAATTTCACGGTGGGATCGTTCATCACTGCCATCGGCTATGGCGCCTTCTTCGGTTCGATCGTTCTGCTGCCGCTGTGGCTGCAGCAATGGATGGGTTACACCGCGACCTGGGCCGGTCTCGTCACCGCGCCCGTGGGTGTCCTGGCGATCGTCGTTTCCCCGATCGTGGGGGCGAACATCGCGCGACTCGACGCACGCAAGGTCGTGACGTTCTCGTTCTTCGTCTTCGCGCTGGTCATGTGGATGCGTTCGCGGTTCACCACCGAGACCGATGCGCAGACCATCCTGATCCCGATCGTGATCCAGGGCATTGCCATTGCCACGTTCTTCATTCCGTTGATGACGATCACGTTGTCGGGACTGCCGCCCGAACGCATGCCGGCGGCCTCGGGCCTCACCAATTTCCTTCGCATCACGGCCGGCGCCGTCGGCACGTCGGTCAGCACCACCCTCTGGGAGAGCCGCGCGACCCTGCATCACACCGAACTGGCGCAGCGGCTCGACGCCGGCAATGCGGCACTCGCCCAGACCATGGGCGACCTGGAGGCACGCGGATTGAACGCCCAGCAAGCGCTTGCCGTCGTCGACAGGCTGGTCAACCAGCAGGCCTACACGATGAGCATCAGCGATCTGTTCCTGGCATCGACATTCCTGTTTCTCGCCATGGTGCCATTGGTATGGGTGGCGCACCGGGCCCGCCGTGTAAACTCGTCTGACCACTGAGGAGACCGATCATGGACAGCGTCGAGACCGCGATACTGACTCCGCAAGGCCATGTCGAGTGCCGTGTCGATGGGGACCGGCTCTGGCAATCGCTGATGACGCTCGCGACCATTGGCGCCACCCCGCGCGGCGGGGTGAAACGGCTGGCACTCACCGACCTGGACAAGAGCGGCCGCGATCTGGTCGTCGGCTGGTTTCGAGAAGCGGGCCTCTCGATTCGCATCGACCGGATCGGCAACATCTTTGCGCGCCGACCGGGACGGGACGCCGCGCGGCTCCCTGTCGTGTCGGGCAGCCACATCGATACGCAACCCTCGGGCGGTCGCTTCGACGGCAACTATGGCGTGCTGGCAGCGCTCGAAGTCGTTCGCACACTGAACGACCATGCGATAGAGACCGCTGCCCCGATCGAGATCGCGATCTGGACGAACGAGGAAGGAACGCGTTTCACGCCGGTGATGATGGGCTCGGGTACCTGGTCGGGTGCGTTCACGCTCGACCAGGTGCTCGGTGCGCGCGATCTCGACGGCAAATCGGTGGGCGACGAACTGCGGCGCATCGGCTACGCCGGCGAGGTCGAACCCGGTAGCCAGGCCTTCGACGCCTATTTCGAAGCTCATATCGAGCAAGGACCCGTGCTCGAAGCGGCCGACCGACCGATCGGCGTCGTGACGGGAGCCCTGGGGCAACGATGGTTCGATGTCACGATCGAGGGCATGGACGCCCATGCCGGACCGACACCCATGGCGATGCGGCGCGATGCAGCGCTTGCCGCGGCAATGCTGATCCAGTCCATCAACGAGATCGCACTGGACGAGGCCCCCGATGGCCGCGGCACCGTCGGCTTCGTCCAGGTGACACCGAATTCGCGCAACGTGATACCGGGGCTGGTGACCTGTTCGGTCGATTTGCGGCATCCGGAAACGGCGGGACTGGATCGGATGCATGAAGCGCTGAAGTTGGCGTGTCGCGCTGCGGAAGAGAAGACACGCACCGTGATCGACTTGCGCCAGGTCGTTGCGTTTCCGCCTTGCCACTTCGACGCGGGCTGCGTCGGCCTGGTACGCGATGCGGCACGGGCATTGCGCTTGCCATACCAGGATATCGTGAGCGGCGCAGGCCACGACGCTGTCAATATCGCGGCGGTTGCGCCCACCGCGATGATCTTCATTCCCTGCAAGGACGGCATCAGCCACAATGAGATCGAGGATGCCGATCCTGCGCATATCGAGGCTGGAGCCAACGTGCTGCTGGCCGCGATGATGGCGCGAGCCGCGTAGCCGTGAATGCAGGGATGTCGTAGCAAACATCTATAACTGTTGCTTATAGTTGCCATTGAGTTTCGGCACGTACGTGCGAAACTATTGCAGCGCAGCAAAATTGGCGTATATTCAGTTCCAACAGCACGGGCAGTGAGTGGGTTCTTTTTTTGGTCTGTTCATTCATCGCCTGTCGCCGGAATGGCTCGACGCAGAGGGTTACTGCATGATCCGGCAGTTCCCGGTCGATCCGCCCGGTCCAGTCATTGGTATCGCAGCGTGTTCTGCTGTGGACCTACCGTTTGTCTCCTCCACACCCTAACGGGGTGGATTCAGCCCGCAGCCACATCGCGGGCTTTTTCTTGCCCTCAGCGAGCACGGTCGGCCTCGGCCCTGCGGGCAAGTACCCTTCGCAGCGGGCCTGGTCACCTCGCCTGGCGGCCTTGTTTCGAGCAATATGCGGAATCCACAACCATGGAGACGCCGCATGAAATTCTCTCTATTGTCGGTCGCATCGATCCTGTT
>JBGSTN010000672.1:0-5855 GCA_041736455.1 Burkholderiaceae bacterium
GCCACTTGCGGCGCCTCCTAGATCTGCTCAAGCCGCAGGATCGCGCGCGTCTGCGCTACCAGGAGGAGGGCACCGAACTCGATCTCGACGTCGCGCTGCGTACCCTGGTCGACTGGCGCGCCGGCGCTCAGCCCGACCCGCGGGTGATGATGAGTACGCGAACCGACGGCCGCAGCATCGCCGTGCTGCTGCTGATCGACCTGTCCGCCTCGGTCAATGACAGCGTGCCCGGCACCGACGCGACGGTTCTCTCCCTCAGTCGAGCCGCCGCCGCGATGCTTGCCTGGGCGATCGACGCGCTCGGTGATCAACTGGCGATCGCGGGCTTTCACAGCAATACGCGTCACGAAGTGCGCTACCTGCACATCAAGGGCTTCGCCGAACCCTGGGGCGATGCGCCCAAGGCGCGACTGGCCGGTATGCAGGGAGCCTGGTCCACTCGCATGGGGGCCGCCTTGCGCCATGCCGGCCACCTGCTGAGCGGGCGCAAGGCAGACAAGCGCCTTTTGCTGGTACTGACCGACGGGCAGCCTGCCGATATCGATGTATTGGATCCCCAGTACCTCGAGGCCGATGCCGCGCAGGCGATACGCGAACTCAAGCGCGATGGCCTCTACACGCATTGCATCAGCCTGGATGCGAAGGCGGACGATTATGTCGGACGCATCTTCGGGCCGGGCCGCTACACGGTCGTCGATCGCGTGGCGCAGTTGCCGCAACGGCTGCCGGAGGTCTTTCTCGCGCTGACACGCTGAGCGGGAGCGTCCCGTTCGGCCGACGCGCCGCGCACGGACAACTAGAAGGGTGGCAGCCAGTTCTTGTCCTGCGCGGCCAGGAATTTCTCGCCTTCCTCGAGAATGAAGTAGCGAAATGCCTCGGCCGTCGGACTCAGCGTGCGCGAAGCCATGTGCACCACGTTCCAGGTGCGAACGACCGGTGTGCCCTCGGCGTGGACGATCTCGATCGCTCCGGCGGTCAGCTCCAGCGCCAGCGTGTGAAGCGACAGGAAACCAAGCCCCATCCCCGCCATGACCGCCTGCTTGATCGACTCGTTGCTCGGCATCTCCATCGCGATTCGCGGTTCGATGCGGCGCTCGGCAAAAAAGCGGTCCATCAGCGCCCGTGTCCCCGAGGCCGATTCGCGTACGATCAGCGGCTGGTCGGCGACCGTGCAGACCGGCGGATGGCCGACGCGCAGAATCGCATGCCCGGGTGGCGCGACGAAGACGTGAGGGTGGGCCGCGAAGGGCTCGGCGCGGGTTGCCATCTCCTGCGGGGGGCGCCCCATGATCCCCAGATCGACCTCGCTCGCGTCGAGCAACTGCACGAGCTCTTCGCGGTTGCTGCAGACGAGGAGGCGCACCTCGACGCCAGCATGCTGTTCGCGGAACTTGACCAGCAAGCGCGGCACGAAATACTTGGCGGTGCTGACCAGACCGACGTTGAGGACGCCCACTTCCAGCTTGCGGAAGCGGGCCATCGCGTCGTCCGAGTCCTTGAGCGTGGCCAGCATGCGCTTCGCATAGACAAGGTAGTATTCCCCGGCCGTCGTCAGAGAGACCTTTCGGCCCTGGCGATCGAAAAGGGGCAATTCGACGTTGGCTTCCAGTTCCTTGATCTGCATCGTCACCGCCGGCGGTGTCAGATGCAGGATTTCCGCAGCGCGCACGAAGCTCAGCCGCTTGGCCACCTCGCTGAAAACCCTTAGCTGGCGGAAGGTAACGTTCTTCATTCAGGTTTTCTTCAATCTTCCCGGAAGAAATCGTGAATTTACCTTATTCATCCCACTCTCTACTCTCTAGAATCAGCGTCGTTCGCACCTGCCTGTTATTTCGACAGTCCCGCGGATCCTGGTCTGGGCCGGGTTTGCGCAGTGGCAACAGCGTGCGATTTATTCGTTATCGATCAACCACTTGCTTCGAACCGACCTGCATCGATCATCGCTCGGAACCGAATTTCCGGGCAACACGACGGGATCAGGACGATCCAGGAACCCGCCAATGCTTCAAGCGTATTACTTTCCCCGACGTTCCATCCTGAAGGTCGACTCCTTCGGTAGGCCGCTGGCCGCCGTTGTTCCGCCCAGCGTCGGTCTGGCCGCCAATTCCCTGAACGATGCCCCGGACGCCTCATGACCTACCGTATCGCACCCTCGATCCTTTCCGCCGACTTCGCCCGCCTGGGTGAAGAAGTGCGCAGTGTCATCGCCGCGGGCGCCGACTGGATTCATTTCGACGTGATGGACAACCATTACGTACCCAACCTCACCATCGGCCCGGGTGTGGCGCAGGCGATCAAGCCGCATTGCGTGAAGCCCGACGGCACACCGGTGCCGCTCGATGTGCACCTGATGGTCCGTCCGGTCGACGATCTGGCGCTGGCCTTCGCGAAGTCGGGGGCCGACCTCGTGAGCTTCCATCCCGACGCGTCCATCCATGTCGACCGCACGCTGCAATTGATCCGCGGCGCAGGCTGCAAGGCCGGGCTGGTATTCAATCCTGCCGCGCCGCTGGATGTGCTCGAGTGGGTCATCGACAAGGTCGACCTCGTGCTGATCATGAGCGTCAACCCCGGTTTCGGTGGCCAGAGCTTCATCGACTCGGCATTGCGCAAGGTGGCGGCATCCCGCCGGATCATCGAAGCCAGCGGCCGTGATATCCGCCTCGAGGTCGACGGCGGCATCAAGACGGACAACATCCGCAGCGTCGCCGACGCGGGCGCCGACACCTTCGTGGCCGGCAGCGCGATCTTCGGGCAGAAGGATTACAAGGCCGTCATCGACGCCATGCGGGCCCAGCTCGCCGCAGTGCCCAGGACCTGACCCCAGGGCCCGACCGTTTCCACAGGAACCACCATGACAATCCAGCATCGTTCCACGCTTACGCAATACCTGATCGAGGAACGCCGTCGTTATCCGGAGGCGAGCGGCAACCTCAATGCGTTGATCCTCGACGTGTCGATCGCGTGCAAGGCGATCGCGCGCGCCGTCGCAATGGGCGAACTGAGCGACCGCCCTCCCGACGTGACCGGTGGTGACATCAACGTCCAGGGCGAGGTGCAGAAGCATCTGGACGTGCTGAGCAACCAGGTATTCGTCAAACGCAACGAATGGTCGGGCGTGCTCGCCGGCATGGCCTCCGAAGAGATGGAAGCGCCTTATTCGATTCCGGGCGAATATCCGCGCGGCAAGTATCTGCTGGTCTTCGATCCGCTCGACGGGTCGAGCAATATCGATGTGAATGTCAGCGTGGGCAGCATCTTCTCGATCCTGCGCGCGCCCAATGACGTGGTGGAAACCGGCCGCGACGTCACCGAGGCGGATTTCCTGCAACCGGGTTCGGCGCAGGTGGCCGCCGGCTATGCGCTCTACGGGCCGACCACCATGCTCGTGCTCACCGTCGGCAACGGTGTCGTCGGTTTCACGCTCGATCCGACGATCGGCGAATTCATGCTCACGCATCCGACCATCCGGGTGGCCGAGGACACGAAGGAATTCGCGATCAATGCTTCCAATGCCCGCTTCTGGGAGCCACCCGTCAAGCGCTATGTCGACGAGTGCCTGGCCGGTTCCACCGGACCGCGCGGACGCGACTTCAACATGCGCTGGATTGCCAGCATGGTGGCCGAGGCGCACCGCATCCTGATGCGCGGCGGCGTCTTCATGTATCCGCGTGACACCAAGGATCCGGCCAAACCCGGGCGGCTGCGGCTGCTGTACGAAACCAATCCGATCGGCATGATCATGGAACAGGCCGGCGGCCGCTGCTCGACCGGGCGCCAGCCGATGCTCGGCGTTACCCCGACTTCACTGCATCAGCGCATCGGTGTGGTGTTCGGCTCGAAGAACGAGGTCGAACGCATCGAGCGCTATCACCACGAACCCATCGCCCACGACGTGGCCACGCCGCTTTTTGCCGAACGCAGCCTGTTCCGCAACAACTACTGAGCCAAGCGGGTCTTCCGTCACACCGATTCGACAATTCTTCGAAGAGCAGAGCCATGTCTCAACAACACCCCATCATCGCCATCACCGGCTCGTCAGGCGCTGGCACCACGTCGGTCACACGCACGTTCGACAACATCTTCCGCCGCGAGAACGTCACGGCCGCGATGATCGAAGGCGACAGCTTCCACCGTTATGACCGCAAGGAAATGCGCCTGCGCCAGGCCGAAGCCGAGAAGGCGGGCAACAAGAACTTCAGCCATTTCGGGTCCGAGAACAATCTGTTTCCCGAACTGGAGTCGCTCTTCAAGGACTACAGCCTGACCGGCACCGGGACGCGCCGGAAATACCTGCACGATCCCGTCGAGGCCGCGCCCTACAAGCAGGAGCCCGGAACCTTCACCCCCTGGGAAAAACTGCCCGACAACACCGACCTGTTGTTCTACGAGGGCTTGCATGGTGCAGTCGTCACGCCCGAGGTCAACGTCGCGAAATATCCCGACCTGCTGATCGGTGTGGTCCCGGTGATCAACCTCGAGTGGATCCAGAAGCTCTATCGCGACAAGAACGTCCGCGGCTACACGGCCGAAGCGGTCACCGACACGATCCTGCGGCGGATGCCCGACTACGTGCACTACATCTGCCCGCAGTTCTCGCACACGCACGTCAATTTCCAGCGCGTGCCCGTGGTCGACACCAGCAACCCCTTCATCTCGCGCGACATTCCTACGCCTGACGAGAGCATCTGCGTGATCCGTTTCGCCAATCCGCAAGGCATCGACTTCCCGTACCTGCTCAACATGATCAACAACTCGTGGATGAGCCGCGCCAACACGATCGTGGTGCCCGGCGGCAAGATGGACATCGCGATGCAGTTGATCTTCACGCCCTTTATCTGGCGGATGATGGAGCGCAAGCGTACGTCCCGCAACGTTTTGTAGTGACACCCCCCCGTCGCCTTCGGCTCCGCCCCCCCTGGAAGGGGGGCACCACCGGCGGACGGGCAAAGCCCGCTCCGCGGTGGTCCGCAGATTTCTCTGGTATCCGCGAGGTTCACTGGTGTCCTCGAATCTTTCTGATGCTCGGGAATCTGATGGTGATGTAGCGGATGTGGGTTGCGTTTAGCGAGAGGGGACAATGAAACCGAACCAACGAGACAGTCTCAGAAAGGAGTATTGATGAGTTCCGATTCAACCGACCGGGTCGTGCGCAGCGACGCCAGCAACAAGCGCGAGCCGCTGGCCGATGCCATCCGGGCACTCGCTTTCGACGCCGTTCAGAAAGCCAATTCGGGTCACCCGGGTGCGCCGATGGGCATGGCCGAAATGTCGGTGGCGCTTTGGCACAGGCACCTGAAGCATGACCCGGCGCAGCCGTCCTGGCCCGATCGCGATCGCTTCGTGTTGAGCAACGGCCACGCATCGATGCTGCTCTATGCGCTGCTGCACCTGTCGGGCTACGCGTTGCCGATCGGCGAGCTGCAGAAGTTCCGTCAGCTGCACAGCAAGACGCCGGGACATCCGGAAGTCGACATCACGCCGGGTGTGGAAACCACCACCGGCCCGCTCGGACAGGGCATCACCAACGCGGTGGGCATGGCGCTCGCCGAGAAACTGTTGGGCGATGCGTTCAATCGTCCGGGTCACGCGATCGTCGACCATCACACGTTCGTCTTCCTGGGCGACGGCTGCCTGATGGAAGGCATCAGTCATGAAGCCTGCGCGCTCGCCGGCGCCTGGAAGCTCGGCAAGCTGATCGCGCTCTATGACGACAACGGCATCAGCATCGATGGTCCGGTCGCGAACTGGTTCATCGACGACACGCCCGCCCGTTTCCGTGCCTACGGCTGGAACGTCATTGAGCGCATTGACGGTCACAGCATCAAGGACGTCGATCAGGCCATACGCGAGGC
>JBGSTN010000680.1:0-1967 GCA_041736455.1 Burkholderiaceae bacterium
CTCCTGTCGCCGCACGAGGGCGTCGGCACGTTCGCGCGACCTCTGCTGCGCCAGGGCTTCACGTTCGCTGCGCGTAAGAGGAGGATCGATCTGGCGCCGGGTCGCGCCGTCCTTGCGCAGTTCACGCATCGGCAGCTGGGCGCATTCGGGAATCGGCCGGTCGCTGGTGATCGTGCGTCCGGTGCCGTCCTTGCACGAATAGATCGAACCCTTGGTATCGTACGTGGTCGTCTGCTGTGCCCAGCCGAAGGAGGGTACAGAGAGGGTCGTGGTCAACAGACCCACGCAGACGAAAAATCGCTTGTCGTACATAGGCGCCAATCCTACGGACTTACACAAGCAACTCCATAGCATTCTCGATAAGCGGCAACGTCTCTACGATGGGCGGCCGCGGTCGCATCATCCGATTCTTCGGTGAGGTAGCGCAACAGGTCGTCGAGGGTGGCAATGGCAAACACCGGCAGACCGAAGGCCTGTTCGACTTCCTGAACGGCCGACAATTCGGTCATCTGCTCGGCATTTCCGCCGCGCTCCTGGCGATCGAGCGCGATCAGGACGGCTGCCGGGGTAGCGCCCGCGGACGTGATGATGGCGACCGATTCGCGCACCGACGTGCCGGCGCTGATCACGTCGTCGACGATGACCACACGGCCGCGCAACGGCGCGCCGATCAGATCGCCACCCTCGCCATGATCCTTGGTTTCCTTGCGATTGAACGCGAACGGAAAGTTGCGATCGAGGCGGGCAAGTTCGATGGCCGTTGCGCTGGCCAGCGTGATGCCCTTGTAGGCAGGGCCGAACAACATGTCGAAGCGCGTTCCTCGCGCCTCTTCAGCGGCCAGCAGCGTTCGCGCGAAGAAGGTCGCCAACCGCGACAGCAGCTTGCCGTCGTTGAAAAGACCCGCGTTGAAGAAGTACGGCGACAGGCGTCCCGCCTTGGTGCGGAACTGGCCGAAGCGCAGGATCCCGGCATCGACGCAGAAGCGGATAAACTCGGCGCGCAGATTGGCGGGCGTGAGGTTCGCTGGCAGCTCGCTGGCGGGCGTCTGGTTCGCAGTCGTCTGGTCAGCGGGGTCAGCGCGCACGACGGGGCTCCGGTCGGAGAAACGAAGATGGGTGGACAGGCAGTGCAGACACGATGATACGGGTGATTTCGCTCAACCTTAACGGCATTCGCTCGGCCGCGCGCAAAGGCATGGTGGCATGGCTGGACGCCCAACAGGCCGACGTGATCTGCGTGCAGGAACTCAAGGCGCAGCTCGACGACATCGAACCCGCGCTGCGCAGCATCGGTGGGTTGAAGGGCTACTTCCACTGTGCGCAGCGCAAGGGCTACAGCGGTGTTGGCATCTATTCCCGCAAGCGCCCCAAAGCGCTGATCGAAGGGTTCGGCAACGAGGAGTTCGATGCGGAAGGGCGCTACATCGAAGCCGATTTCGGCGCCTATTCGGTGATCTCGATCTACCTGCCATCAGGAACCAGCGGGCCCGAACGGCTTGCCGCGAAGTTCCGCTTCATGGCGGTGATGATGCCGCACCTGCGCGAGTTGCGGGCGCGAGGCAAGGAAATCATCCTGTGCGGTGACTGGAACATCGCTCACCAGGAAATCGATCTCAGGAACTGGCGCTCCAACCAGAAGAATTCCGGCTTTCTGCCCGAAGAGCGCGCCTGGTTGACGCAGTTGTTCGACGAAGTCGGCTTCGTCGATGTGTTCCGTTGCCTGGACAAGCGGGCCGACCGCTACACCTGGTGGAGCAATCGTGGCCAGGCGTGGGCAAAGAACGTCGGATGGCGACTCGACTACCAGATCGCCACACCGGGTATCGCCGCCAAGGCGAAGGCATGCAGCATCTTCATCGACGAACGATTCTCGGATCACGCGCCACTGACTATCGACTATGCGATCCGGCGCTGATTCGCCGCGAGTCGGCGAATCAGCTGCAACCGCGCCGGGCATGATCGCGCTT
>JBGSTN010000715.1:0-3614 GCA_041736455.1 Burkholderiaceae bacterium
GCCTCGCGGCACGCCGCCAGATGGACCAGCGAGCCTTCGGGCCGGGTGAAGTCGATGAAGCAGCGCGTGCCGGCCAGCACCTGCGGCAGATCGTCGGTGACGATCACGCCAGTCGTCGAGCCGAGCATCAGTCCGGCATCCATGCCGGAGAGCGACGAGCCCGGCATGTCGAGTGCGCCGGAGAGCCGGATATCGGGCGCAGCCAGCACGGCTTCGATGAGCGTGCGACCCATGCGCCCGGACGCACCGGCGATGGCTGCTGAAATCATGAACGGCACTCCTGGATCAAAGGGCGGACTCCGGCCCCTGGCCATACGCTTCCCGTCGAAAACCGGGCAGGGCGGGGTCCGACGGCGACTCGGTGACCGGCAATTCGTCGGCGTCGATCGCGACCACTTGATCGTTGGCGCCGAAACGGATGACGACCTTGCGCAGATCCACCCGCCCGTTCGGATGACGGAAACGAAACACGTAGTTCCATCGATCGGGCTGGAACACGTCGACCAGCAGGGGCGACCCGAGCATGCGTTGAACTTCGCGCTGCGCCATGCCGACACGCACTTCGTCGAGCATCGCCCGCGTCAGATAATTGCCCTGCGGCAGATCGCTGCGATAGGGCGAGAGCAGTCCGCTGCGCGTGGTGTCGTCGGACGCACAGGCTGCCGCGGCCAGGACGGCAACGAGTGCAAAACTCCGCGCCGAGAGACGCCAGGCAGGACAAGGCGCGCGGCATGGTGATTCGGACAGCGAACGGGGGGATCGATTTGGGTTCGGCATTGAATGGGTATGATAAAGGCTTTCCTGCTGCGACCGAGCCCGGAGGCACGATGCCCTCGCCCGACGAACTCAAGAGTGCCGGTCTCAAGGCCACGTTACCGCGCCTGAAGATCCTCGAGGTATTCCAGGCGTCCACCACACGGCACCTGAGCGCCGAAGACGTCTTCCGCGTGCTGTTGAATCACAAGGAAGACATCGGGCTCGCGACGGTCTATCGGGTGCTCACGCAGTTCGAACAGGCGGGTCTGCTCAAGCGCAACAGCTTCGAGGCCGGCAAGGCGGTCTTCGAACTGGACGAGGGGGCGCATCACGACCACCTGGTCTGTCTGCAGTGCGGTCGGGTCGAGGAATTCTTCGATCCCGAGATCGAGCGTCGTCAGAAACTCATTGCGAAAGAACGCGGGTTCGATCTGCAGGACCATGCGTTGGCGCTCTACGGACACTGCACACGCACGAAATGTCCGCATCGACGCTGAACCCGTCGGCGGCGTGCCCCTGCGGCCATTGACGCTCAGCCAGCGTGCCCGCGCAGCGCGAGTGCGCCGCTGTCCTTGACCGTCTCCATCACCACGTACGAATGGGTCTGCTGGACACCCGGCAGGTTCGCGATGACGTCTCCCATCAATTTGCGGTATTCGTCGATATCCCGGGTCCGTATCTTCAGCAGGTAGTCGAAGCCGCCGGCGATCATGTGGCAGCACTGAACCTGCGGGACCAGACGGACGGCCTCGTTGAATCGGGTCAGCGCGTCGGCCGTGGTGCGTGTCATCACGACCTGCACCATCGCGATATGCGCGGCACCGACGGCGGCGGGATCCAGGTCGGCGTGGTAGCCGCGTACGACGCCACGCGCTTCGAGCTTGCGGACGCGATCGGCGCAGGGCGTTTTCGACAGGCCGACGCGTTCGGCCAGTTCGACGATCGACATCCGCCCGTTGTGTTGCAACGCGTCGAGGATGCGCCAGTCGATCCGATCGGTGACGTTGCCCGTGTCGGTCGAAGACTTATCGTCTGTCATGTAAGGTTTAACGAAGATAAAAGACTGCGGATCTCGATATTATAGGAAACTATTCTCTGTACTCTTCGCTATGATCCAGGCATATGCCCACACGGGCCCTGGCTGTGATCCGGGTGTATGCCCCCAACGGTGTGACCGATATGCTGGAACCACTTCGTCGGCAGGTGCGCGGCGCTTCGCTCCTGCCGGAGAGTGACATCGTCGGCGAACGAATCCGCGAAGCGGCGCTCAGCGAGGCCGAACGCGCCGCCATCGCCGTTCGAGCCCGAAAGATGGTGATCGATCTGCGCGCCCAGAGTCACCCCAGCCTGATGGAGAGCCTGCTCGCCGAATACGGGCTGTCGGACGACGAAGGGCTCGCGCTGATGTGTCTCGCGGAGGCCTATCTTCGGGTTCCCGACACAGGCAGCATCGACGCGTTGATCCGCGACAAGATCGGCGCCGGCCACTGGTCCAGGCACGCCGGGGCGGCCCGTTCGATGCTGGTCAACGCATCGACCTGGGGTCTGATGCTGTCCGGGGCCATTTTCCGTGACCGCGAGACGCAGAACGATTCGGCGTTGTCGATCGTGCAGGATCTCAAGCGACGTTTCGGTGAGCCCATGGTGCGCAGCGCCGTCGGCGTCGCAATGCGTGTGATGGGACAGCAGTTCGTGCTGGGCCGCAACATCGACGAAGCGATCGCGCGCAGTCAGAAGGCCAGGGCAGGCGGTTATCGTCATTCGTTCGACATGCTGGGCGAGGCCGCACGGACGGCCGGGGCCGCGCAGCGCTATTTCGATGCCTATGCCGATGCGATCACGCGCATTGGTGCGTCGGCCGACCCCAACGCACGGGTCTTCGACAATGCCGGCATTTCGGTCAAGCTGTCCGCCCTGCATCCGCGCTACGAAACGAGCCAGAAGGATCGCGTCATGGCCGAACTCCTGCCGCGGCTGCGAGATCTCGCCCGTCAGGCGTGCAGGGCCAACATCGGCTTCAACGTCGATGCCGAGGAGGCAAATCGCCTGGACCTGTCTCTGGACCTGGTCGAGGCGGTATTGCGTGATCCTGCGCTGCGCGGTTGGGACGGCTTCGGCATCGTGGTTCAGGCCTATGCGAAGACCTGCATGCCGGTGCTTCGCTGGTTCCATGCCCTCACGGTGGATATCGACTGCCGTGCCGCCGTTCGCCTGGTAAAGGGCGCGTACTGGGACATGGAGATCAAGCAGGCCCAGGTGCTGGGGCTGCCCGCGTATCCGGTCTTCACGCGCAAGGCGGCGACCGACGTCTCCTACCTGGCGGGGGCCCGTTTCCTGCTCGCGCACGACGCCCGGCTCTACCCGCAGTTCGCAAGCCACAACGCACACAGCATCGCGGCCGTGGTCGAAATGGCGAGCGCCGCCAATCGTTTCGAGTTCCAGCGCCTGCATGGCATGGGCGAGTCGTTGCACGAGCTGGCGCTCGGCCAGACCAGCCGCATCTGCCGAATCTATGCACCAGTGGGCCGGCATGAGGACCTGCTCGCGTACCTGGTGCGCCGGATGCTGGAAAACGGTGCCAATTCGTCGTTCGTCAACCAGTTGCTGGACGAAACCATCCCTCCCGAAGTGATCGTCGCGGACCCCGTGAATCGGCTGCTGAGCGCCCGCACACTGATCAATGCGAGCATTCCCTTGCCGATCGACCTGTTCGGCAGCGCAAGACGCAATTCGGCCGGGTTCGATACCAATTCCGCAGCCGACGCCGCAACCTTGAACGCGCGCATCGAGCCCCACCTGAAGACCCGTTGGCACGCACGGCCCGATCCGGCGAGTCACGTCGCGATGCTGGCGCCGAC
>JBGSTN010000754.1:0-1918 GCA_041736455.1 Burkholderiaceae bacterium
CCTCGCGAATGCGCTCGCGTTCGGCGTCGGCCGCTTAACGGCCGGCGTCGGGACGGGCACCTGCGCCCAGGCCCTGGCCGCCGAGCTGGATGGTCCTGGAAGCCAGCGACCGCTTGAGCGCCTGACGGTCGGTGTTGATGGCGATGAACTCCACGCCTTGTACGCCGTTGTCGATCATGTGGTTGACGGCGTTGCCGCCGGCACCGCCGATACCGATGACCTTGATGTTGGCACCATCAAGTTCGTTTTCGATCATTTCGAAACCCATGAGGATTACCTCCTGCTGTTGTGTGAAGTGAGAGCGTGTGAGAAGTGAGAAAGTGAGAAAGTGAGAAAGTAGAGAGAGAGTTACCCATGCTGCAGAGAAAAACCTGACCGATCGCGGCGGTGTTCTGCCGCGAATCCATCAGAAGAAACCGAAGAACTTGGCCAGCAACTTCTTCAGCGAGCCGAAGAACGAAACGGTGCCCGCGGCGGCGGCCCGGCCCGAGCGGTGCTGATGCAAAGCCTCCTCGAGCAGGCCAACCGCCGTGGCATAGCGCGGTGACGAGACGACATCGGCCAGGCCTCCCGAATAGGTGGGTCCGCCGATGCGGACATGCGTCATGAAGACGTCTTCGGCCAGTTCGACCATGCCCTGCATGGCGCTGGTCCCGCCGGTGAGGACGATGCCCGCCGAAAGCATCTCGGCGTAGCCCGACTCGCGGATCTTCTGCTGTGCGAACGCGAAGAGTTCCTCGACGCGCGGCTCGATCACCGCCGCGAGGTTCTGGCGCGACAACTCGCGCGGCGCACGATCGCCCAGTCCAGGCACCTCGATCTTGTCGTTGGCATCGGCCAGGACCTGCTTGGCCACACCGAAGCGCACCTTGATGTCCTCGGCCTCCGGCGTCGGCGTGCGCAACGCCATCGCGATATCGCTGGTGATCTGGTCCCCGGCGAGCGGGATGACCGCGGTGTGGCGAATCGCGCCCCGGGTGAAGATGGCGATGTCCGTCGTGCCACCGCCGATATCGACGAGCGCGACACCCAGTTCCTTTTCGTCTTCGGTCAGCACTGCGTGACTCGAAGCAAGCGGCTGCAGGACGAGGCTCTCGACCTCCAGGCCGCAGCGACGCACGCACTTGATGATGTTCTGCGCTGCCGACACGGCGCCGGTCACGATGTGCACACGGACCTCCAGGCGCACACCGCTCATGCCGATGGGCTCACGGATGTCTTCCTGCCCGTCGATGATGAACTCCTGGGGCAGGACGTGAAGCACTTCCTGATCGGTCGGAATGTTCACCGCCTCGGCGGTTTCCAGCACCCGGTCGATATCGTGTTGACGCACTTCACGATCCTTGATCGCGACCATGCCGCTCGAGTTGAATCCCAGGATATGGCTGCCGGCAATGCCCGCATAGACCCGGCGGATCTTGCAGTCGCCCATCAGCTCGGCTTCCTGCAGCGCCTTCTGGATGGAAGTGACAGTGCTTTCGATGTTGACGACGACGCCGCGCTTCAGACCACGTGATTCGTGTTCGCCCAGCCCGATGACTTCATAGTGGTCGCCGCGCACTTCGGCGACGATGGCCAGCACCTTCGAGGTTCCGATATCCAGACCTACGATGAAATCCTTGGATTCCCGCGTCATGGCTTGTTCCTGCCGGAAGAGTTTGGTTTCCTGTCGGCGCGCGCCTTGCCTGGCGCTGCCGCGGAATCGTCGGCCCCTGCATTGCGTGCAGTGGCTTCGGAAATGAGGTCGTCGATGTTGAAGGCTTCGGCGAGCGGCTCGAGCGATCGCACGGTGTAGCCGTTGGGATAACGCAGATCGATGACCGAGGCGAGGCGTTGCATGCGCTCGGTCACCAGGGGATAGGACTCGACCCAGCGCGCGACGCGATCGATGATCGGCACCCGCTCGGCGCCCGTCACG
>JBGSTN010000838.1:0-2205 GCA_041736455.1 Burkholderiaceae bacterium
GGACTTCGAAGCGGAACTGGTGCAGTTCGACGGTGAAGATGACCACGTACACCTTCTGGTGAACTACCCGCCCAAGGTTTCGGTGTCCAGTCTGGTCAACAGCCTGAAAGGTGTATCGAGTCGAATGATTCGGAAGCAGAAGTATCTGGGCATTCGTAAGAAGCTCTGGGGCGGCGCGCTTTGGTCGCCCAGTTACTTCGCGGGAAGTTGTGGCGGTGCGCCCATAGCAATCATTCGGCAGTACATCGAACAGCAGCAGGCGCCGCACTAAGTTCGAAACCGAGGACGGCTTCGCCCTCCGCACTCTTGACCCCGCCCTGAAGGGCGACGTTTGCCGTGCAACTGATCAATTGCTTGCCTCGCCGATAAGTCAAAAATTTATAGCACTTACGCAATATTGAAGTAAGCTCAGAAAGATCTGCCATCGCCTAAAGGGCAGATGAATCCTACAACGGGCCTGAATGGGCCACCAGAGGCGGAGGAACACGGTGCAGCCATTGAGCTTCGACACACCTGCACTTGCCGAAGCGGTCGAAGCAATGACCGCAGCCGACATCGATCGATTGCCGTTCGGCGTGATCGGCCTGGATCGGGATGGCTGGGTGCGCGTCTACAACGAGACCGAGGCACGCTTGTCGGGCCGCAAGGCGCGTCCGACGAAGGGCAAGCCCTTCTTCACCGAGGTCGCGCCGTGCATGAACAACGGCTATTTCAAAGGACGGATCGATCAGGCGCTCAGCGCCGGCACACTGGACATCGAATTCACCTTCGTCGGCGATTTCAACGATCCCGGTCGAGAGCTTCACGTTCGCATCCAGTCTGCCAACGATGGCGGTATCTGGATTTTTCATCAACGATCATCGTCGGCGAGATAGCGCGCGATGGCGACGAAACGCATCCTGCTGGTCGAAGACGATGCGCTGATTGCGTTGTCCGTCGAGACCGCGCTCATCGAGGGCGGCTACGAGTTGGCTGGTTCTGCATCGCGATTGAGTGAAGCGCTCGCCATCGCGACGGCGCAGCCAATGGATGCAGCAGTGCTCGATATCAATCTGGATGGTGAACCGGTCTGGCCGGTTGCTGCCGTTCTGCACGAACGTGGCATACCGTTCGTGTTGTTGAGCGGTTACGGCAGCGAGCTGGCCGTTCCAGAGTATTGCATTCACGCGCCACGATTGCGCAAACCGTTCGCGTACAACGCGATGATGGATGTGCTGAACGCGATGCTTGCTAAAGGATCGACATGAACCGGTCACCGCGTTCCTGCCAGTATTCGGCGCATGACGAATGATCGTCGCTGATGCATCTTCGCAATCCATCGCGCCGATGGGCGCCTCGTTCGGATGATTCACGGGCAGCGATCGTCCGCGAGCAGCGCCGATCGGTGGCGTTCGCGCTGGTGCCACCGGACCGAATGCGCGAGAATCCCGATGCCGCCTGGCGGATCCTCTGCTCCGCTTCGAGCCGGCCTGTCGTCCACCAGGGAGCCCCGACGATGTCCAGCCATGAATCAATCGAATATCTCAACCCCGAAGGCACGGCGCCTGCCCAGGGCCTGTACTCGCACGCGACACGGATCCCGGCGGGACGGGCGGTCTTTCACGTCGCGGGCCAACTCTCGGTGGCGCGCGACGGCAGCGTCGTGGGTCGGCACGATTTCGAGGCGCAGTTCAGGCAGGTATTCAGCAACATGAAGGATGTGCTGACCGGACTGGGCGAAGACTTCAACAGTGTGGTCAAGTTCACCACGCTGTTCGTCCATTCACAGGACATCGAGACCTTCATGAAGCTGCGCGCCGAGACCTTCCCGACATTCTTTGCCACCTCGGTCTTTCCGCCCAACACGATCCTGGTGGTCGATCGGCTGGTCAAGGAAGACTTCCTGTTCGAGGTCGAAGCGGTCGTCGTGGAAACGCCTCGCCCATAGTGGCCGCGCTGCTGGTCATCGTGCCGGTTTCGGCAACCTGACCGCCCGAGTGCATGACCGAAGGCTGGTCGTCGTTTACGGGATCAGTCCGAGCGTTTCCAGCGCGGCGCGCACTGCTGCCTTCTGGGTGTCGGTCGCCGGCGAAGTCGGCCGGCGGGAATAGCCCGCCTCCAGCCCTTGCAGGCGCTGTGCATACTTGACCAGTGAGGGCACGTTGTCGCGGCCGATCGCATCCCAGAGCGGCATCATGCGCTCGTGCAGGTCGCGTCCCGTGGCGG
>JBGSTN010000841.1:0-3538 GCA_041736455.1 Burkholderiaceae bacterium
GGACTTCGAAGCGGAACTGGTGCAGTTCGACGGTGAAGATGACCACGTACACCTTCTGGTGAACTACCCGCCCAAGGTTTCGGTGTCCAGTCTGGTCAACAGCCTGAAAGGTGTATCGAGTCGAATGATTCGGAAGCAGAAATATCCGGGCATTCGTAAGATGCTCTGAGGCGGCGCGCTTTGGTCGCCCAGCTACTTCGCGGGAAGTTGTGGCGGTGCGTCCATAGCAATCATTCGGCAGTACATCGAACAGCAGCAGGCGCCGCACAAAGTTCAAAACCGAGGACGGCTTCGCGGTCCGCACTCTTGACCTTGCCCTTAAGGGCAAGGTTTGCCGTGCAACTGATCAATCAAACCCTTGGCTTCGCATCTTCGGCCCAAGCTGCGCTGAGTAAGCGCCCCTCACATTAGGGAGGCAGTCCTTCATGCCTGACAACGATCATGTCCGAGCACGTGACCTCGGCACTCCGTTTGACGGCCGCCCCGGTCCATTCAACGCCATCACCGACGTTCCGGGCGTCGAGGTCGGCTATGCAACGGTGCTGGACGCCGACCCGGCAACTCGCCGGGCCTGCGCTGGCGTCACCGCGATTCTGCCGCGGGGGCGGGACGGCGTCGGCGATGCCTGTGCGGCCGGCACGTTCTCGCTCAATGGCAACGGAGAGATGACTGGACGCACTTGGATCGAGGAATCGGGTTCACTCGCCTTGCCCGTCGTCATCACCAATTCGCACGCCGTCGGTGTCTGTCACCACGGAGTCGATGCGTGGTTGCACCGCGGGCGACAGCGATCGCGCTGCGGTGCCGGGCGGCGCGGGCAGCGTAATCGTCGTTGTCGCAACTGACGCCCCGAACCAGGGTAGCCTCGTCGGTGTAGTGCAACGCGTCGTCCCGGATGATCGACCACCGAAGAACCCGCCGCGCTCGAGCCCGTGGACCAGATGGTGAGCGTGGTGCGGCACGCCCGAGTGGCCGCCAAATCCGTAAGCTACCCAGCCCTTGGCGCTTCCTTCATTTCTTCGGCAATCTGCGCATAGGTGAGCAGTGCGAACAGTCCCGTGCCGCCGACGACATTGCCGATCAGTGTTGGCAGGATGTATCCGAATACCGCTTGTGGCAACGATCGCTCCCCTGCCAACACGAGCCAAGCGGCTTCGACCGATCCTGCGACCACGTGCGCGAAGTCGCCCATCGCCACAAACCATGTAATCAGCACGATGAGCAATACGTGACCGCCTTGGGCCCTCGCCAGAATCCACACCAGCGTCGCGATCAGGAAGCCCGCGGCGAATCCTCGCAGCAGAAGCGCCACCGGTGCGACGTCGAGCGCGTGACGACTGATCGTCGTGATCTCATCGGCGACGCCAGCGGGCAGGAATGACGGCAACCCGATGAACCACGCGAAGCACGAGGCTCCGACGATGTTCGCGGCGAGCACGACCGTCCAGAGACGAGACAGTAGCAGGAAATGTCTCGACCCCGGTTGCGCGAGCAGGGGCGCGACGGCGGTCAGCGTGCTCTCGGTGAACAGTTGCTGCCCGGCCATGATCACAAGCAGAAAGCCGAATGAGTAGCCCAGCTTCGCGACGACGACAGACCAGGCGGCGTCGGGAAGGTAGTGCGCCAGCAGCGCCTGTCCCAGCACCGACAGGCCGATGCTGAGCCCAGCCGCAAGGCCGGACCACCAGAGCGAGATGATCGGGCGATGCAACTCATGGCGGCCCCTTCGGCGGACGATTTCATAGACGACAGGCATCCGAGGCTCGGCCTGGTGCTCGATCGCCTGTTCCTCGTTGGGCGTGACGTCGACGGCAGGTTCTTCGCCCGCGTCCAGCATTGCGGGGGACTTGTGGTTGGCGCGCAAGGGCATCTGGCTGACACTTCAAGAAAGGATGATCACCCGGCACCGACTGTACCGGGTCCACCAGGCGGACTGAACGTCTGCCCTTACGCAATTCCCGTGCCCACTCCATCGGGCATCGCCGACCTCACCAGCCGCATGCCCGGCTCCACCTGCATCAATGCATTCATAAGCGACTCCAAGCGCCGCCGATACTCCGTTGCGGCGAGTTCACGATGGAATCGGTCGCGCGCGAAATGGGCATGAGCCGCCAGACCCTCTTTCGACGCTTGCGTGACGAAAGGACCAGCTTCGCGCAGATCCACGATGATCTGCGCCACCGAATGGCGCTCGACTATCTCCACGCGCGCATGGCTTCCGGTCAATGAGACCGCGTACCTCGTCGGATTCTCCGAGTCATCGGCGTTCGTGCGCGCCTTCAGGTGCTGGACCGGATCGACGTCGAACGCTTTTCGCAAGCAATCACGGCCCGGCGAATGATCGCTATCAATCAGGATACGCTCGCAGCAGCGGCCTGAGCCAATGAAGCCTGATCCAAGTTCGCACTGCTGACGATCCTCGCCTGCACGGCGAGAACGTCATGCAGTTTGATGACGACCCTCGTGGCGCACCCACGATCGACGCAGGCTTTTGCTCGAGGCTTTCCTCAAGATCGGCCCTTCGCGGTGCTCCGGGCAGGCAACTTGCTTCGGACAGATTAAAGAGTTCGGATGCGAGAGTGATTGGCAGATTCGCGACGTGATTGTTACTCCCCACAGCGTCGCCCGCTTGCGTACATTGCGTTCAGCCGTTGCGCATCGCCGTTCCCGACTGACCAAGGAGACATGCATGGACACACCCAATATCGTTTCGCAACAGGAATGGGAGGCAGCGCGCCAGCAGCTGTACGTCAAGGAGAAACAACTCAGCCGTACCCGAGACGCGCTGGCCGCCGAGCGCCGAAGGATGCCGTGGGTGGCGGTGGAGAAGCGCTACCAGTTCGAGGGGCCGGAGGGGAGGATGGGGCTGCCGGACCTCTTCCAGGGCCGCCGGCAACTGCTCGTCTACCGAGCGTTCTTCGAGCCCGGGGTCAAGGGCTGGCCCGCGCAGGCCTGTATCGGCTGCTCCATGGTGGCCGATCAGGTGGCGCATCCGGCACACCTCAACGCGCGCGACACCAGTCTCGCGTTCGTCTCCCGGGCGCCGCAAGCGGACATCGAGCGCATCAAGGCGCGCATGGGCTGGGAGCATATCCCCTGGTACACGCTGAACGACAGCTTCGACGCCGACTTCGGTGTCGACGAATGGCACGGCACGAACGCGTTCATTCGTGAGCACGACCGCGTGTTTCGCACCTACTTCGTCAACGGCCGGGGCGACGAGCAGATGGGCAACACCTGGAACTACCTCGATATGACCGCGCTTGGACGCCAGGAGACGTGGGAGGACTCGCCCAAGGGCTATCCCCAGACGCGGCCGTACGCTTGGTGGGTGCGGCATGACAACGGCGCCTCGAACCCAGGTCGCGATGCGCCTGCGGAAGTGAAGACGTGAGCGAAATCCGCTCGTCGACTGAAGCACGCGGCGCAGCCGACTGGTTGAGCCTCGCGGCCGCACCCGCCTTTGCGGCCATGGCGGTGCTGACGTGGTCGGTCGATGGCGGCGCCGCGGACATCCTCTGCGCTTCGGCGCCGGCCG
>JBGSTN010000851.1:0-4722 GCA_041736455.1 Burkholderiaceae bacterium
GCAATTGCAGCTCGCCCGCCCGGCGCCGGCGGGCGGCGCGCCGATGACGGTACTGACTTCCTGTCCGTCGTGCCTGCAGGGACTTGCCCGGTTCGAGGACGAGACGCAGGTCAGGGCCGAATACATCGTCGTCGAAATGGCGCGCAACCTGCTCGGAGAAGACTGGCTGCAGGACTACGTCGCGCGGGCCAACACGGGTGGCATCGAGCGGGTCCTCGTCTGAGCGCAACCGGAACGCGGTTCAGTCGATCTCGACCAGCGTGCGCTGGACCTTTCCGACTTCCCATCGGGCGAGCAGGGGCAGCACCTGCTGTGCCGCAACGGGTTCCGAGTAGAGATAGCCCTGGGCCCAATCCGCACCCATCCGGGTCAGGATGTCCTGCTGTTCACGGCGCTCGACGCCCTCGGCGATCACGATCATTCCCAGGCAACTGGCCAGGGCGACGATCGCCCGCACGATCGAGCGCGATTGATCGCTGGTGACCATTTCCTGCACGAATGCCCGATCGATCTTGAGGCTGTTGAACGGGAAACGACGCAGGTAAGCGAGAGACGAATAGCCGACGCCAAAATCGTCCAGCGCGATCTTGACGCCCAGATCGCGCAGTTCATGCAGATTCCGCAGGACATCCGGGTCATCATCAAGAAAGATCGACTCGGTGATCTCGAGCTCGAGCCGGCGAACATTCAGTCCCGACGTACGAAGCGCCTGTACGACCGAACGTGCCAGCTTGTCGGTCAACGTCTGCGTCGCCGACACATTGATCGCGACGCCGATGTTCGCCGGCCAGTCGCGCGCTGCATCGCACGCCTGGTGAACCACCCATGAGCCGATCGAATCGATCTGCCCGGTTTCTTCCGCGATGGGAATGAACTCGGCCGGCGCGAGATGACCCAGGGTCGGGTGTTCCCAGCGCAGCAGAGCCTCGAAAGCCTTGATCTGCCCGGTGTCGATGGCGACCTGCGGTTGATAGACCAGCTTGAGCTGATTGGACGCGATCGCTGTACGCAGGCCGTCCTCGATGATCCGACGACGGCGGCTCGACTCGCCCATCTCGAGGGAATACAGACGCACCGCACCCTTGCCGGCGGACTTGGCCGCATACATTGCAAGATCGGCCGCGCGCATCAACTCATCGGCACGCTGGCCGTGTTCCGGGGCCAGCGCCAGCCCGATACTCATGCCGACTGGCATCGGCACGCCGTCGACCTTGTAGGCAGGCTCGATGAAGTCCAGCAGCCGCTGCGCGTAGCCCAACGCATGGGACTCGTCGCGCACATCGTGCAACATGATCGCGAATTCGTCGCCGCCAAGCCGCGCGACGAGATCGCTTTCCCGAACGGTCAGCTGGAGTCGGTCGGCGATATTGCGCAGCAACGCGTCACCATGCGCATGGCCGAACGAATCGTTGACCTTCTTGAAGTCGTCCAGGTCGATATACAGGACGGCGAGGCGGCTGCCGGCGTGCAGGCGTCGCATCTCGTCGGTGAGCCGGGTGACGAAATGGTGTCGATTGGCCAGGCCGGTCAACGAGCAGTGATGAGCGAGCTTCACCAGGTTTTCACGCGTGTCGCGGGTGGCCGTCACGTCGGCGAGTATTCCTCGCCATCCGACCACGTGTCCGACCTCGCTGACCAGCGGTTTCGCGGTGATCGTCCACCAGCGCGAACGATCGCCCGTACCCAGGTTCAACTCGAAATCGCGAAAAGGTACGGTGCCGGCGAAATGCACCGCGAGCGCCTCGAAAGCGATCGCCGTCTGCCGGGAACCGTTGCCGACGCGCGCCAGCAGATCAAGGAACGGCAAGGTGGTGGTCGCATGTTCCGCGATGCCCAGCACCTCGAGCAGGCGAGGCGAGGCATGGCGCAAGGTTCCGTTCTCGTCCATTTCCCACAGAATGTCGCTCGCATGCTCTTCGAAGTCCTTGAGCAACAGGCCGATCACGTGTTGCTGGGTTTCTCCCTGCGTTTCGGCGACCAGTCGCGACACGACGTTGTTGGACAGATGGACGACGGCAAACGAGACCGAGACGGTATAGATGAGCAGCAGCAGACCGATAGGCATCCCGGCCGGTGTGCCGGACGCGGCAATGGCCCCCGCACTCAGCAGCCCCAGCGTCGCGACATAGATGATGGCCGCTTCGCGGACCGACGCCAGGATGAAAGCCCCTGCACAGAGCAACCCTGTCAACAACGCGACGAGGAAGATCTGTCCGGTGGCATCGGCCTCGGCAAACAGCATGATGGGCAGCGATCCCCACAGCGAGGCATGCACCGCGGCATAGATCGTGATCCGGTTCAGCGTTCGTTGCGAGGCGCGCTGGCGCGGGCGGATGCGCGCAACATGCCAGGCGGCATGCATGCGCGTCACGCCCAGCGCGATACAGACGACCCAGAGCATCGTCGGCAGCAGGCCGAGTTGATCGCGGAACACGACGCCGATCACGAGCGCATTGAGCAGCGCGGCGACCATCGCGAACGGAATGTAGTCCGTCGTCATGGCTGCCATCCGCGCACGATAGACCGGCGCACTCGGATCGTTGCGATCGAACGGTCGCCTGGCGGACCGCCAGCGCTTCAGGAGGCGCTGGCCAATCGAGTTCCGGAAGGAGGCTGAGTCGGTCACGGTGGCTCGGTTGACGGCAAGGGATGCGGATCGCGGACAAGACTAGCCCTGAACGTTAAGGGGGGCGCGGTGCGGTGCCGACCGATTGCTGCCGGAAGGCGTGTCGCGAACGATGCGCGGCAGTTGCACGCCGGACCTGCCTCCTGCCGACCTCCGTTTGATGCTTTTTTTGCCATGCGCGCTGATTCGTCCGTCGGCGGGCGAGTCGCTCCAGCCATCGGCGATTCTGCAGGTGCGGCGTGCGATGGCTCGCTTGCCCATGCACGCCCGGTCGACCCGGACGGCCCCGTCGATCCGGTGGCAGGCCTGGCCGACCGATGGCATGATGCGAGTCCGCACTGCAACCGCTCGCTCTTCGAGTTTCGTCGCGAACCGAGCTGCCGACATGTCGCTCATGTTTCCCCTTCCCGCCCGGTCCGGTCTCGCCGAAGCCGTTGCGCCGGACTTCGTGGGCGGGTCCATCGTCAATCTCGCCGCCAGCATTGCCCGCAGCTTCGGCGTGACCGATGTGGCGGATTCCATCGCCGACCTCGAGGCGCCGATCGCGGCGGCCAGATCGGTCGTGATGGTCGTCTTCGACGGTGTCGGCATCCGGCAGGTGAACGATCATGTTCCCGACGGCGTGATCGCCCGTCTCCTGAACCGATCGTTGACTTCGGTCTTTCCGTCCAGCACCGCCCCCGCGATCACGAGTCTGCTCAGCGCGATGACACCGTCTTCGCATGCCAATCCCGGCTGGTTCATGCATGAACCGCTGACCCGGCGCACGATTCGAACCCTGCCCATGGACGTGCGAGGCGCGCCCGGACAGCATGTGGCCACCGACTGCTGGTGGTGGCAACCCTGGACCGCGCGCACGCCGGCCGAATGCGTTGCGATGCAGCCCATCGATATCTCGGATTCGGTCTACTCGCGCAAGGCCTTCGCCGGATGCACGCGCGTCGGCTGGCGACGATTCTCCGACATCGCACCGGCTCTGCGCCGCTTTGCGAACCGTCCGGGAAAGGCACGGGGCTATGCCTACGTCTACGTCCCGAACTTCGATTCGACCGCGCATCAGTTCGGTTGCCGGAGCGAAGAAGCGGGCGCCTGCCTTCGAGAGCTCGATCAATGCCTCGGGCAGTGGCTGCAGGCACTCAGCGGTTCCGATACGCTGGTGCTGACCACGGCCGACCACGGTTTCGTCGATATCGAACCGGACAATCAGCATCATCTCGACCAGTATCCGGCTCTGGCAGACTGCCTGGCGCGGCCGCTGACCGGCGAACCCCGCGTCGTCTACTGCCATCTTCATCCTGGCCAGGTGGCCGAGTTCGATGCGCTGGCGTGCGATTCGCTGACCGGATTCGCAACCGCATTCGACAGTGCCGAACTGCACGCGGCCGGCTGGTTCGGAGCGGCCGACGACGCTCGTATCCTGACCAGGTTGGGCGACCGGACGCTGGTCATGCACGAAGGCCACATCCTCACCGACCGGGTTCCCGGGGAGATCCGTCATCGGCAGATCGGCACCCATGGCGGAGTGACCGCCGATGAAATGCGTGTGCCGCTGGCGGTGGCGGACTGACAACACCGGACCCATGCCACGGTCGCCATCGTCGGGTATCCTCGCTGCCGAACGCCGACGGGCCGACCAGAACCAGGAGCAGACACGATGTTCAAACCTTTCGATCTCGACGGGCGTGCGGCCCTGGTCACCGGTGGCAACGGAGGCATCGGCCTGGGCATGGCGCGAGGCCTGCTGCAGGCCGGAGCGACGGTCATGATCTGGGGCTCGCGCGAAGACAAGACCGAATCCGCGGTCCGGGAATTGCGAACGTCGGGCGCACGGGTTCATGGCATGAACTGCGATGTCGGTGACGAGGCCGCGGTCGAAGCCGCGTTTGCAGGGACGATCGCAAAGATCGGACCGATCCACGCATGTTTCGCCAACGCCGGGGTATCCAGCAAACCGACGCGCATGGTGGACATGACTACCGACGAATTCCGTCGTGTGCAGCGAGTCAACCTCGAGGGCGTGTTCCACACCTTCCGCGCGGCGGCGACGCACATGATCGATCACGGCCAGGGCGGCTCGCTGATCGCCACCGCGTCGA
>JBGSTN010000855.1:0-6079 GCA_041736455.1 Burkholderiaceae bacterium
TCGGCGGGCTGCTCGATGGCCGACTGGACGTCGAACGGCTGCAGTTGCGCAGCCTGCGAATCGATCTGCCAGCGTCCGAACCGGGTCGGCAACCTCGCCAGGCCACGGCGATGCCGGGTTCGTGGCGGCTCCCGTTGGACATCGCGTTGCCGGCCTTTCGACTGGACGAACTGTTGATCGCTTCCTCAGGCAGTGCGGACGAACCAGTGCGCATCGAGAACCTGAAATTCGCCGCTGCTTATCAGGAAGGCCGCTACCAGATCGACGATGCGAGTCTCGATACGCCGTGGGGCCGGCTCGCCCCGATGCGTATCGGCGTGGGTGACGAACCGCCTCACGCGCTGTCCGCATCCGGCCAGATCGATGGACGAATACCGGGTCTTGCGTCGGGGGACCTGCACGCGGACCTGCAGGTCGACGGCGACCTCGAACGCGCCAATATCCGATTGCAGGGACGCTCACTCGGCGCAACGGCCAATCTTCGCGCCACGGTGGCACCCCTGGCGGTATCGCCATTGATCGCTGCCGATCTCGACATCAAGGACGTCGCGATCGAACACGTCGCCGACGGCCTGCCGAAAACCCGGATCGACGCCCGCGTCCGATTGCGTACAGACGAGGTCGACAAGGTCGAGGAGGGGCGTTGGCGTATCGAACTGAATGCGAAGAACGAGGCAGCGGGTCCACTGTCCGATCAGCGGGTCCCCGTCGAATCCGCGCTCGTGATCGCGATGATCGACAATCCGCTGATCGGTGAACTGAGACGGATCGATCTGCAGACGCTCGATCTGAAGCTGCCAGGCGTACGGGAGGCCGCTTCGATCACGGGCCGAACCACGGTGAACCTGGACGAACGAATCTCGATCGCGGGCGTGAAGATTCCGGGGATCACATCGCTGCTGCGTGTCGAGAACCTCGATATGGCGGCATTCGGTCTGCGAGAGTTTCCCACCGCGTTGTCGGGCAACATCGACATTCGACAGAACACCTTCGACATCGATCTCGTACCAGGCGCCGATCTCGTGGCCACACCCGCCGCATCGATGGCGACACCGCAGACGACGAAGGCGGCCGCAGCAACGAAGGCGGCCGAGATACCGAAAACTGCCGATCCAGCGAAGACGGCAGCGAACAGGCGACCGCTGGAAGCGGCCGAACTGCGTCTTAACGGCAAGATCCTCGATGAAGTCGTTCACCTCGATCAGGCGAAACTGTCGATCGGTTCGACGAATGTCACCGCCGGCGGGAACGCGCGCATCGCCGCGCCGTTCACTGTCGAGCTCGAGGGTCAGGTCTCCCAATTCGACCTGCAGCGCTGGCTGCCTGCGTCGATTGCGCTGGAGCCACGCTGGCGTGAAGGCATGATCAATGGGCACTGGTCGGTCGACGGACGACTGTCGCCCGCGATCGACGCGCGCCTCCGGTTCAAGTTGACCGACAGCCGCTTCGCGAGGGCGACCTTGACAGCCGACGTCAACGCCAGGGTGGCTGTCGACGAGGCGGCCGGCGTCCGTCGTATCGACGGCCTCGATGCCCAGCTGCGTTGGGGCGGGAATACGTTGAGTGCGAGCGGTGCACTCGGCGCGGAGGGTGACAAGACGAAGATCAGGCTGAAGCTCGACGAGCCTCGGCTCGCCGATCCCCGCCTGGGCGGTCGTGTCGATCTGGTGGTCGATCTGCAAGGTGGTCCGGATGCGCTGCGTGCGACATTCGACGTCACCGGACGTCGCCTTCAGTGGCAAAACGGCGACCAGGTCGTACGGCTGCGGTCGTTGAAGCTGAAAGGTGATGCGCCGATCGTCTCGTCGCTCCGGCAGGACACGCCGCTCAACCTGGTCGTGGCCGCCGGCGGTGTCCGGGCGGCAGGGCGCCGGATCAGTCGCCTGGACCTCGAACTCGAGGGGTCGGTAGGCGCACACGTAATGACGGCCAGCGCCGAGGGCGAGGGCCAGCGTTTCGCGGCATTGCTGAACGGCGCGGCCCAGGTAGGTGACGGAATCGCCTGGCGTGGTCGATTCGACAAGCTGTCTCTCGACGGCGCCGTTAGCCTGAGCAACGAGGAGCCGATCGACCTGTCGGCCGCAACCGCGACGACGACGCTTGCCGACCTCGAGTTGACACTCGCCGACATGAAGTTGCGCCTGAACGCCGGGGGCAGTTCGAACGGACGCGTATCGGTCGACACGCTACGCGTCGATATGGCGGCCGATCCCGCGCAGGGTGACCGGTTCGTCATCCGCGGCGGTCTCGAGGACTTGCCGGTTGCCGATATTCTCGCGGCGGCGACCGGTGACGAATTGCCTGCCGAATTGAGCCGGCTGCGCCTGAACAGCCGCGTCGAACTCGCCGGCTCGACGGCCGACGATCTCGATGGCCGGTTGAGTTTCGATCTGACGGAGGTCGCCGGTAGCGGCCCCCAGTGGCTGACCCGTTCGAACAACGGGGGACGGATCGACTTCACCGCCGGGCGCATGGATGGCTCGGTCGGCCTGACGGTGCCGTCGCTGGCGTTCACGCGCAATTTCACCGGAACGGACTGGCAGCTCGACGGGACGATGAACATCGACGGGACCCTGACTGGAACACTCGCGGAACCCGATTGGCAGGCGCGGATCAATGGCAGCGGGCTGTCGTTGCTGCAGCCGACGCTTGGTTGGCGGCTGGACGCCGGGGTCCTGAAGGCGCGCATCGTCGGCCGGGAACTGACCCTCGAGACGCTGATGCTGAAGACGGGCGAGGGCAGTGTCAGCCTGGATGGCCAGGCTCGATTGCTGGACGAATCACCGGCGGCGGGCGAAGCCCCATCGAACGACTCGACGAACGCCGTGGCCATCGACGTGCCGAACACGGCTCCGGCCGAAGGACGCGGCGCCGACACAGCAAGCGGCGGCACACTGCCTCTGCGAGGTTCGTTCAATCTGATCACGAACGGCTTCGTCGTGCCGATCGGCCCTGGGCAGCAGTTGTCCCTGTCCGGATCATCCCGGATCGTGGCAGCCGACGGGGGTCTTACCTGGGACGGCGAGATGACGATCGAACGGGGCCTGATCGAATTGGCTGGGTCGGCCGCGCCGACCTTGCCCGACGACGTCGAGATCGTCGACAAGTCCAAGCGCCGAAAATCGAAGACTGCGCCGCGCGGACAAGGTGCCGATGTCGCCGAACCCGTGATCGAGGTCGCAACCAGTCTCAGGATCAATCTCGGCGAGCAGCTGCGCGTGGTGGGCGCTGGCGCGGATGCCCACCTGCGTGGCGACCTGCTGCTGAAGGGAACGCTCCCTGCCGATCCGCGCGTGGAAGGCGCGGTGAACATCGTCGACGGCTCCTACAAGGCGTACAGCCAGGACCTGAAGATCAAGAGCGGCACGGTTCGATTCAACGGACCGGTGGACAACCCGGCACTGAACATCGAGGCCGAACGGCCGAATCTGCCGATCGAAGTCGGCGTTGCCATTCGTGGCACCGCCCTGAGCCCGCGCGTCGAACTCTATTCGCGACCCAGCCTCTCGGACGCGGAGAAACTGAGTTGGCTGGTCCTGGGTCAGCCGATCGCCAATGCCCAGGGCGGGGCCCAGAGCCTCGCGCTGAAGGAGGCTGCGTCGCGACTGATCGGCCAGGACGACGGCAGCATTTCCGGCGGCGGTTTCGCAGACAAGCTTGGTCTGGACAATATCGGATTCGGCTTCGCGTCGGAGTCGGGGCAGACCCAGGGCGTGCGCGACAGTGGTCAACCGGCGGGACTGCCGGGCGCCGGCGGGCGCACTTCGCAGGAAACCTATCGTGAGGTCGTTTCGCTGGGCAAACGGCTTTCGGATCGGCTGACCGTCAGCTACGAACAAGGCGTGCGCGGCGTCTACAACCTGTTGCGTGTGCAGTACGAATTGAGCAAGCGGCTGTCGCTGCGTGCCCAGACGGGCACCGAAAGCGCGGTCGATCTGCTCTATTTCTGGTCGTTCGACTGAGCCGCCAGCACGGTGACCGACGTGGCGGTCCCTCGGGCGGATGATGATGCACTCATCGCACCCGGCCCGCCGGCAACTTCAGTCCGACGCGGTGGATGTTTCCGTCGCGCAGTTCGCGAACGGTGAATTCGATATCCCCTATGCGCAGGCGATCGCCGACCACGGGCTTCGGAAAGCGCTCCGCGAGCAGGCTGCCGATGCTGCGGTCCGCGATGTCGGCTTCGATCTGCACGCCATAGAGTGCCGCCAGTGCGCCGGCCGGCGCCGCCGGATCGATGACGAACTCGCCGAAGAAGCGGCGCTCGCCGATGCGATCCGATTCACGCTCCTTGATCAGCACGCGATCCAGCAAAGGCAGATCACGGGGGCGAGCGAGCAGATAGATCTGATCGTCGATCAGCAACGACGACAACGCATCGACCGTCAGCACTTCTCGACCCCGGATCACGACCAGCGGACGCGTCGCGCCGGGCCAGGGGATCTGAATCAGTGGACGGCCGGCGACACGGCTGTCCGACGCAATAGAGTATCCAACCAGCTCGAACTCTTCCTGCCCCGGCATGCCCAACTCGATGCGCCGGATGCGATTGCCGCCGGAAGGCACTTCGAGCCGAAGGGCCCTGGCAAGGGGCGCAACCGTCCACCCCTGCAGCAGCAGGCTGAGCAGCACGACGAAGAACGCCAGGTTGAAATAGATCTGCCGATTGGGCAACTCGGCAATCCACGGAAACAGCGCGAGGATGATAGGCACCGCGCCGCGCAGTCCGACCCACGACACGAAGAGCTGTTCACGCCAGGCAAACCTGAATGGCGCCAGGCAAACGACAACGGCCAGGGGGCGGGCAATGAAGATCAGCACCAGCCCGATGAGCAGCGCCTCCAGCGCGATCGGCAACAACGCACTCGGGGTGACCAGCAGGCCCAGCATCAGGAACATGATGATCTGTGCCAGCCAGGCGATGCCGTCGAGGAACTTCTCGATGTTGAACAATCCGCGCGTCATGCGTTTGGCCATCGTCAGGCCGGCAATGTAGACCGCGAGAAAACCACTGCCGTCGAGCAGCGACACGATGCCGAAGACGAGCAATGCGCCGAACAGGATCAGCAGCGGATAGAGGCCCGGGTTGAGCGTGATCCGGGTCGCGCACCAGGCCAATGCCATCCCTCCGACGGCGCCGGCCGCGGCGCCGAACCCCATCTGCCACACGAACAGCAATGCGGCGTCGTTGCCGGGCGCGGATTGACTGGCAACGGCCTGCACCAGGACGACGGTCAGGAAGACGGCCATCGGATCATTGGCGCCCGACTCGATCTCCAGCGTCGAGCCGACCCGTTCCTGCAATGTCATGCTCTGACCGCGCAATACCGAGAACACGGCAGCGGCATCGGTCGAACCGACGATGGCGCCGATCAATGCCGATTCGAGCCATCCATAGCCGAGCACCCACCAGGCCGCGGCACCGGTCACGCCAGCCGAGATCGCCACGCCGAGCGTGGCCAATGACAAGGCCGGCTTGAGTCCGACCCGAAAGCCGCTGCGATCGGTACGCAGTCCGCCGTCGAACAGGATGATCGCCAGTGCCACCGACCCGATCAGATAGACCAGCGAGGCATCGTTGTAGACGATGCCGATGATGCCGTCCTCGCCGACCAGCATGCCAAGACCGAGGTAAAGGAGCAGCACGGGGACGCCGAGACGAGGACTGAGTGTGCTCGAAGCGATACTGATCAGCACCAGCAGGCTGACGAAGACGATGATGGTCGGGGCGGTCGACATCCGCGCATCGTAACGTCAGGATCACGCCCGGGCTGGCAATAGCCCGCCATCGCAGACCGTCAGGTCACCCCCGGCATCGCGCGATGACGGCCTGGCCCCATTGCTGCAGCTTCTTTTCGCCCACGCCGGTGATGGCGGACAGGTCGCCGAGATCGCGCGGATTCGTCTGGGCGATGGCGATCAGCGTCTTGTCGTGAAAGATCACGTAAGGCGGCACGCCCAAATCGCGCGCGGTGTCACGACGCCACTCGCGCAACTGCTCGAATCGCCGGGTCACCTCCTGGGGAAGCGGGCCGCTGCCATCGGCGGCGCCAGGCGCGAAGCCGCTCGCTCGCGAGGT
>JBGSTN010000878.1:0-8226 GCA_041736455.1 Burkholderiaceae bacterium
GTGACCAGCGAGTACGGGCCGGTGGACCGCGCGTGCATCTTGTCGTCGACCAGGTGATGCAGCTTCAGCACGTGCATGTAGCCGACCGTGGTGAGGCGGTCGAACGCGTCGCCGGTGCGGCCATCGTGCAGCTGGACCTGGGTCCGCGTTTCCGAGAACCCCAGGCGCGCGGTCATCGGATCCTCATCCGGATAGGCGAGCTTGAGCATTGCGCGGATCTCGGCTTCGGCCGCGCCGTCGAACACCGGCGTGGCGAACGGCACGCCATAGACCAGGTTGCCCGCCATTTCCATCAGTTCCTTGTCGGAAAGGCCCGCGATGTCCTCTTTCTGACCGTTCTCGTTGTACACCTTCTCGATGAAGGCGCGCATTTCGACGACCTTGGTCTGCTGGCGCAACATCGCGGCGATCCGGTGGCCTATGCCCTTGGCCGCCCAGCCCAGGTGCGTCTCGAGAATCTGGCCCACGTTCATCCGTGAAGGCACACCGAGCGGGTTGAGCACGACGTCGACCGACGATCCATCGGCCATGAACGGCATGTCCTCGACCGGCACGATGCGCGACACCACGCCCTTGTTGCCGTGACGACCAGCCATCTTGTCGCCAGGCTGCAGGCGACGCTTGACCGCCAGATACACCTTGACCATCTTGAGCACGCCCGGCGGCAATTCGTCGCCCTGCGTGAGCTTCTTGCGCTTCTCCTCGAAGGCGAGGTCGAAGCTGTGGCGCTGCTGTTCGATCGAATCCTTCAGCGACTCGAGTTGCGAGGCGGTGATCTCGTCGGCCAGGCGAATGTCGAACCAGTGGTGGCGATCGACCGTCTTCAGGTACTCGGCAGTGACCTTGGCACCCTTGGCGAGCCGGTTCGGACCGCCATTGGCCACCTTGTCGGCGATGAGCCGCTCGATCCGCGAGAACGCGTCGTTCTCGACGATGCGCAGCTGATCGTTCAGGTCGAGGCGGAAGCGCTTCAATTCGTCGTCGATGATCGATTGCGCCCGCTTGTCGCGCACGATGCCTTCGCGCGTGAACACCTGCACATCGATGACCGTGCCGTTCATGCCCGACGGGACGCGCAGCGACGTGTCCTTCACGTCGCTGGCCTTCTCGCCGAAGATCGCGCGCAACAGCTTCTCTTCCGGCGTCAGCTGGGTTTCGCCCTTGGGCGTCACCTTGCCCACCAGCGTATCGCCCGCCTGTACCTCGGCACCGATATAGACGATGCCGGATTCGTCGAGCCGGCCCAATTGCGATTCGGACAGGTTGGAGATGTCGCGGGTGATTTCCTCCGGACCCAGCTTCGTGTCACGGGCGAGCACCGACAACTCCTCGATGTGGATCGAGGTGTAGCGGTCTTCGGCGACGACCTTCTCGGAGATCAGGATCGAGTCCTCGAAGTTGTAGCCGTTCCAGGGCATGAACGCGACCAGCATGTTCTGGCCCAGCGCCAGTTCGCCCAGGTCTGTCGACGCCCCGTCGGCCACCACGTCGCCCTTGGCGATCACGTCGCCCTTCTGCACGATGGGGCGCTGGTTGATGTTGGTGTTCTGGTTGCTGCGGGTGTACTTGATGACGTTGTAGATGTCGACGCCGACTTCACCGGCGCTCGTCTCGTCGTCGTTGACGCGCACCACGATACGGTTCGCATCGACATAGTCGACCACGCCGCCGCGGGACGCGATGACGACCGTTCCCGAGTCGACGGCACAGGTACGCTCGATGCCGGTGCCGACCAGCGGTTTTTCAGGCCGCAGGCAAGGCACGGCCTGGCGCTGCATGTTCGAACCCATCAGCGCACGGTTCGCATCGTCGTGCTCGAGGAACGGAATCAACGAAGCCGCCACCGAGACGATCTGACTGGGCGCCACGTCCATGTACTGGACGTTGGAGGGCGAGGTCAGTTCCGACTCGCCGGCCTTGCGCACGGAGACCAGGTCGCCGGTGATGGTGCCGTTCTCGTCGATCGCGGCATTGGCCTGCGCGATCACGTAACGGCCTTCCTCGATGGCCGACAGGTAGTCGATCTCGTCGATCAGGCGACCGTCGACGACCTTGCGGTACGGCGTTTCCAGGAAGCCGTACTCGTTGAGCCGTGCGTAGAGCGCGAGCGAATTGATCAGACCGATGTTCGGTCCTTCAGGCGTCTCGATCGGGCACACCCGGCCATAGTGCGTCGGATGCACGTCGCGCACCTCGAAGCCGGCGCGTTCACGGGTCAGGCCGCCCGGTCCGAGTGCCGACACGCGACGCTTGTGGGTGATCTCCGACAACGGGTTGGTCTGGTCCATGAACTGCGACAACTGGCTCGACCCGAAGAATTCACGGATCGCCGCCGAGATCGGCTTGGAATTGATCAGGTCGTGCGGCATGAGATTTTCGGTCTCGGCCTGGCCCAGGCGCTCGCGCACGGCGCGCTCGACGCGTGCCAGACCTGCGCGAAACTGGTTTTCCGCCAGTTCGCCCACGCAGCGCACGCGCCGGTTGCCCAGGTGATCGATGTCGTCGATCTCGCCGCGACCATTGCGCAGCTCGACCAGGATCTTGATCACGGCCAGGATGTCCTCGTTGTCGAGCGTCATCGAGCCCACCAGCTCTTCACGTCCGACACGACGGTTGAACTTCATGCGCCCGACCTTCGACAGGTCGTACGAGTCGGCACTGTAGAACAGGCGGTTGAACAGCGACTCGACCGCGTCCTCGGTGGGCGGTTCGCCCGGGCGCATCATCCGATAGATGGCGATACGTGCCGTGGTCTGGTCGGCCGTGTCGTCGATGCGCAGCGTCTGCGAGATGTACGGACCCTGGTCCAGGTCGTTGACGAACAGCGTATCGAGCGACTTGGTGTTGGCTTCGCGCAGCGCGGCGAGGAGTTCCTCATTGAGCTCCTCGTTGGCGCGAGCGACCACTTCGCCCGTCTCCGCGTCGATGATGTCCTTGCCGAGCGCGCGACCGTAGAGGAAATCCTCCGGCACCGAAATGGTCGTCATGCCCGCCGCTTCCATGTCGCGGATGTGCTTGGCATTGATGCGCTTGTCCTTCGCGACGATCAGCTTGCCTTTCGGATCGTTGATGTCGAAGCGCGCCACTTCGCCTTTCAGCCGCTCGGGTACCAGGCCGAGCTGCGCACCTTCGGGCATCAGCTTGAAGGTATCGAATTCGAAGAACCGCTCGAGGATCTGCTCGTTGTTGAGGCCGATCGCCTTCAGCAGGATGGTGACCGGCATCTTGCGGCGACGGTCGACCCGGAAGTAGAGGATGTCCTTGGGATCGAACTCGAAATCGAGCCACGAACCGCGATAGGGGATGATCCGCGCCGAGAACAGCAGCTTGCCCGAGCTGTGCGTCTTGCCACGATCGTGTTCGAAGAACACGCCCGGCGACCGGTGCAGCTGCGAAACGATCACCCGTTCGGTGCCGTTCACCACGAACGAGCCATTGGTGGTCATGAGCGGCAGTTCGCCCATGTAGACCTCCTGCTCCTTGATCTCCTTGACCGTCGGCTTGGCCGCCTCGCGATCCATGATGATCAGCCGAACCCGCGCCCGCAGCGGTGCGCAGAACGTCAGGCCGCGCTGCTGGCATTCCTTCACGTCGAACGCCGGTGTACCGAGCGCATAGTCGACGAACTCCAGGCGTGCCATCTCGTTGTGCGAGCTGATCGGGAAGATCGAGGTGAACGCTGCCTGCAGTCCTTCTTCCTTGCGTGCCGACTTCGCGATGCCCAGCTGCAGGAAGCTCTCGTACGACTCGATCTGCGTGGTCAGCATGAACGGGACGTCCAGCACCACGGCACGTTTGGCGAAACTCTTCCGGATGCGCTTCTTCTCGGTGTACGAGTAGGCGCCTTTTCTGACGATCTGGGTGGAATTCGGGAGGGCGGTGGTTTGGGTCATGAACACTCCATGCGTCATGCAGAAACTGGGGATGCGGTACTGGGTGAATCGGACCAATACTGCAACCGCAGGTCCCGCGGTTGTTTGCAAGCACCACGACCGCGTAGGGTCGGTGGCAACGGCCAGACTGGCCGGACTTTCAGAAACAGCCGGCCACAGAGCGCCGGTGAGCGCGCTGTGGCCGGTAGGCGCCCGGGCCGTGAGGCCCGGGAATGCTGGGCAGCATATCGATTACTTGATCTCTACTTTTGCGCCGGCATCCTGCAGCTGCTTGAAGAGCGCGTCGGCGTCGGCCTTCGACACGCCTTCCTTCACGGCCTTCGGTGCACCGTCGACGAGGTCCTTGGCTTCCTTCAAGCCCAGTGCCGTCGCTGCGCGAACGACCTTGATGACCTCGACCTTCTTCTCGCCGGCGGCCAGCAGGACCACGTCGAATTCGGTCTTCTCGACCGCAGCTTCCGCCGGTCCACCGGTCGGAGCCGCGACCGCAACCGCGGCAGCAGCGGCCGACACGCCAAACTTCTCTTCCATCATCTTGATCAGTTCGGACAGGTCCAGAACTGTCATACCCGCGACTGCGTCGAGGATCTCTTCCTTGCTCAATGCCATTTCGATAACTCCAGGGTTTTTCGGCGATTCATCGCAGCGCTGATCGGCTGCATCGTTTACGGTCGACTGACGTGGCTTTCGGCCACAGCAAGTCAGGAGGTGGTCTGCTCTTTCTGATCGCGCACCGCTGCCAGGACCCGCGCAAAGCCGGTCGGGACTTCGTTGAGCGTGCGAACGAACGTCGCCACGGGCGCCTGCATCGTGCCCAGCAACTTCGAGAGCAATTCATCACGACTGGGCAGCGAGGCTAACGCCTTGATACCCGCCGGATCGAGCAGGGCAGACGACATCGCGCCACCCTTCAGAACCAGCTTGTCGTTGTCTTTCGCGAAGCCGTCGAGCACTTTGGCGCAGGCGACCGGGTCGTCGGAAATGCCATAGACCAGCGGACCGACGAGTTTGCCGGAGAGCTGCTCATACGGCGTGCCGACGATGGCACGCTTGACCAGGGTGTTCTTGAGCACACGCAGATACACACCTTCTGCACGAGCCCGCTTGCGCAGGTTCGTCATTGCTGCAACTTCCAGACCACGGTATTCGGCAAACACGATCGACTCGGCTTTCGCGACTTGCGCGGAAACCTCGGCGATGACGTTTTCCTTTTCTGCTCGGGTGAGCGCCACGGTCTTTACTCCAACGGGCTTGCGCCCGGTTTCGAGGTGATTAGCCCCGGGAATTGGGGGCGATTGCCCCCGTCCTGGAGTCCTTGAGCAAACGGCTCATCAAGCAAGCCGCGCCGTCGGGACTCCCCCATCGGCGACCGAACAGAGCTGTCAGTCAATCGGATGCATGAATCGCAAACCGGTTCATCGAGCAACCCCGCTTCGGGAACGCCATCTGCGCAGGGTCGACGCAACAGCCCAGCCTCACAGCCGGGCCGTCACGACGGGTTTGAGGGCTCGTTCAGCCCCCCTTGCGGTCTTTGACAACCCGCTGCCCGGAGGCAGCGGCCCAAAGTTCTAGATTCCTGACCAGATAATTCCTGCTGGCCAATCAGGCGGTCGGGGTGGCGGAAAACTCAGCCATATCGACCCGCACGCCGATACCCATCGTGCTGGAAACCGCCACCTTGCGCAGGAATACACCTTTAGAAGTCGCCGGCTTCGCACGGTTCAGCGCGACGATCAACGCGCGCAGATTGTTCTCCAGCGCCGGTGTCGTGAATGAAGCCCGACCGATCGTCGCGTGCACGATGCCGGCCTTGTCGATCCGGTATTGCACCTGACCGCCCTTGGCGTTCCGGACTCCCTGAGCGACATCGGCGGTGACGGTGCCGACCTTCGGATTCGGCATCAGGCCACGAGGGCCGAGAATCTGGCCGAGCGCACCCACGACACGCATCGCGTCGGGCGAAGCAATCACCACGTCGAAATCGAGCTGGCCGGCCTTGACCCTCTCGGCGAGATCTTCCATGCCGACGATATCGGCACCAGCGGCACGGGCCTCGTCGGCCTTCGCACCCTGCGTGAACACCGCCACGCGCACGGTCTTGCCGATGCCTTCAGGCAGCACGACCGAGCCGCGCACGACCTGATCGGATTTCTTCGCATCGACGCCCAGTTGAACGGCGACGTCGATCGACTCGTTGAACTTGGCCTTCGCGCAGGACTTGACGAGATCGAGCGCCGACACGAGAGGCTGGGTCTTGGTGCGATCGACTTTCAGTTTGAGCGCCTTCATGCGCTTGGAAACGTGTGCCATTTAAAGGCCCTCCACCGTGATGCCCATGCTGCGGGCGGATCCGGCAATCGTGCGCACCGCCGCTTCGAGATCGGCTGCCGTCAGGTCGGGCTCCTTGGCCTTGGCAATTTCTTCGGCCTGGGCGCGAGTGATCACACCCACCTTGTCGAGATGAGGCTTCGCGGATCCCTTGGTGATCTGCGCGGCTTTCTTGATCAGGATCGACGCGGGCGGCGTCTTCATCACGAACGTGAAGCTCTTGTCGGCAAACGCCGTGATCACGGTCGGAATCGGCAGACCGGGCTCCATGCCCTGCGTCTGCGCGTTGAACGCCTTGCAGAATTCCATGATGTTCAGTCCGCGCTGACCCAGCGCCGGACCGATTGGCGGCGACGGATTCGCCTTGCCTGCAGGAACCTGCAGCTTGATGTAACCGATGATCTTCTTGGCCATTCTGGCACTCCTGGTGCGAGTTCAAGCGCGCGCTCGCGGTCGATTGGAACCGCTACTGACGCTCCTCGTTGTTGACCGCCCGGCGACGCGTCGCCAGACGGTTTGAAAAATCTGCTGCTAGAGCTTCTCGACCTGGCCGAAATCCAGTTCGACGGGAGTCGCACGGCCGAAAATGGTGACCGAGACCCGCAGCTTGCTCTTCTCGTAATTGACTTCCTCGACATTGCCGTTGAAGTCGTTGAACGGACCATCGTTGACCCGCACCATTTCGCCGACCTCGAAAAGCACCTTGGGCCGGGGCTTCTCGACACCTTCCTGCATCTGCGCGAAGATCTTGGCGACCTCGGCATCGGGAATCGGTGCCGGACGGTTTCCGGACCCGCCGACGAAACCCGTCACCTTGTTCGTGCGCTTGATCAGGTGCCAGGTATCGTCGTCCATGTCCATCTTGACCAGGACATAGCCGGGATAGAAGCGGCGCTCGGTGATCGTGCGCTTGCCGTTCTTCATCTCGACCACTTCCTCGGTCGGCACCAGGATCTGCTCGAACTTGTCCTGCATCCCGGCTCGGTCGGCCCGTTCCTGGATCGCGCGCGCCACGCTCTTCTCCATGCCGGAATAGGCATGGACGACATACCAGCGCTTGGCCGATGTCGGAATGCTCGCGGGAGGCGTCTCGCTTTCAGTCATCGGGTCACTTCCATCCAAGGAGGAGGTCATAGAGGATCCATTGCAACGACTGATCGACGAGCCAGAGAAAGATCGCCATGACCACCACGAACGCGAAGACGATCATGGTCATCTGGGTGGTTTCCTTGCGCGTGGGCCATACGACACGCCGGGCCTCCGCCAACGAGTCCTGGAGGAATCCGAACAGGCGCCGACCCGGTCCGGACGACCACGCGACGACCACGCCGACGACCAGGCCACCCAGCACCGACCCGACGCGCGCAATCATCGGCATCTGCGCCAGTGCGTAGAAACCTACGACCCCGAGCACCACCGCGGCGATCGCCAGCGCGATCTTCGCCCGATCCGCGATGCTGGTGACCGTTTCAATGTTCTGAGTTGCCATCTGATCCCGTTTAACGCTGCGGCCACGTCCGGCAGATCCGGACCCAGTCCATGAGACGACGCCGTTGTCCGCGCGCCTGCCGACCCGATGTGCCGGCCGTGAACCTGGCGGCTCGGCCGATCCTGGCTGCCGGTCGGCCGGCTAACGCGACGAGATGACCTGCCGGGCCCGTGTCCCGGCGATCCATCCCGCCGCTCGAAAGCCTATGGGCGCCACATCGTGTGATCGAACTTCACTGAAAGCCGGCGGATTGGCAGGGGCAGAGGGAATCGAACCCCCAACCTTCGGTTTTGGAGACCGACGCTCTGCCAATTGAGCTATGCCCCTAGATCTGCCGGTTGCACTACTGGAAACTGCCTTACTGACTGCCTGCCAAACGCTACTCGATGATCTTGGCGACGACGCCGGCGCCGACGGTGCGGCCACCTTCGCGAATCGCGAAGCGCAGTCCCTGCTCCATCGCGATCGGCGCGATCAACGCCACTTCCATCTTGATGTTGTCGCCCGGCATCACCA
>JBGSTN010000879.1:0-7516 GCA_041736455.1 Burkholderiaceae bacterium
GCTGCAACTTCACGAGTCGACCGATGGCCGCCGACGTGCGGCCTTTCGCACGTGCCTCCAGCAGTCGCCCGAAGAGGATCAGCGTCACGATCACCGCAGCGGCTTCGAAATAGACATGGACCGTTCCGGCCGGCAACCAGGTCGGCACGAACGTGGCGACGACCGAATACAGGTAGGCAGCAAGCGTGCCGACGGCGACCAGCGAATTCATGTCGGGAGCGAAACGCGCCAGCGCAGGCAAGCCCTTGCGATAGAAGCGCGCGCCGGGACCGAGCAATACGGCGGTGGTCAGGACGAACTGCACCATGCCGCTGACCTGCATGCCGATGTTCTGCATGATGAACTCATGCACCGACCGGGACAGATGCGAACCCATCTCGAGCGCGAACACCGGCAGGGTCAATGCCGATGCAATGATCAGATCACGCCGCAGTGATGCGGATTCGGACTGTCGCCGATCGTCCTCCGCCGACGAGGTCGCCGCGGCGTTCGTCACGATTGCCGCCTCGAAGCCGACCTTCTCGACCGCCGACATCAACGCCTGCCGGTCGATGGCGCCACTGGCGACGACATGCGCGCGTTCGGTCGCGAGATTGACGCTGACCGTCTGCACGCCCGCCACTGCCGACAATGCCCGATCAACCCGACCCACGCAGGATGCGCAGGTCATTCCCGTGATCGAGATCTCGAACGACCGGACCGGCACATCGAATCCGACACGCTCGATCGCATCGACCAGCAATTGCCGCTCGACCGGCTGGTTCAAGGTCAGATCGGCGCGTTCACTCGCCAGATTGACGCGCGCCGACTCGACGCCTTCGACGCCGGCAAGCGACTTCTCGACGCGCCCTACGCACGAGGCGCAGGTCATCCCCGCGACGGGCAGCGAAATGTCAATTTGCCCGGCATACCGGGCGCCGACACGATCCATGGTGTTCATCTCGGGTTGATGCAAAACAACCGGCTGGTCGACACGCCTTGGAATCCGGGACCGGCAAGCTGCAAAATCCTCCATCATGCATCATTATTTCCCGGACCGACGAAGGATCGATCATGCAATTCATCTTGAACGACATGGTGTGCGACGGCTGTGCACGAAGCGTGACGAAGGCCATTCAACGCGTGGACCCCGGGGCGGCGGTCACGATCAGCGTTCCGGAACACCGCGTCGACGTGCAGACCGATCGACCTGCCGATCAGATCAGCGCAGCGCTGACCGAAGCGGGCTTTCCACCCGCCTGAGCGGACTGTTCCTGATCGACTCGCCGCCTCGGTGATCGGCGACGCAAACTGGAACGCATCACCTGCTGTGGGGCTTGCGTTTGCCTGATGCCTTCACGACCATGGTGGAACGAAATTCAATTTCTGTTCACCAGGGTGATTCAATGGAAATACGACTCGTCTATTCGGCTGGCCTCTGCATTGCGCTGGGCGTACTGTCCGCCTGTGGAGGCGGTGATGATGAACCCGCCGCAACGGGATCATCTCCGGCCACAGGCCAGACGCCAGGGACCACGCCGACCCCATCGCCGGCCCCAGGGGCAACGCCCACACCGGCTCCAGGCACCAACCCTACCCCTGCTCCCACGCCCGCGCCCACACCGACCCCCACGCCATTGCCATCACCGGTCGGTTCGAGCGATATCCCGGTGCTGAGCACCATTCCTGCCGGCCTGCAGACGGGCGGCACCAGCAACAAGACGCCGTCGGGCTATTCAGACCAGCTCCTGACCGGGCGCTGGGCGTTCCCGGGTACTCCTGCGGGTGAAACCTGCGTCGATATTCCGCTGCAAATCTGCACGGGAGGCGCGATCAGCTTCGCGCCAACGATCGGCTACGTGGCGAACGGCAATTCGGCCACCGAGATCTTCGAGAGTTCGTATTTCCGCGGCGAAGCCTGCCAGGCCGGCAACATAGTTGCAACGACCCGTTTCGCACGCGACATCACTTTCGACGCTGCGGACACTTCGATCAATGACCAGACGGTGACACCGGCCGGTCAGATTGCAGTGCGGCGGGGCCTGTTCAGCAACGAGCGGTCGAACTTCACGGCAGGCGACGCAAACGCGATCAACGAGCTGTTCGCGAGCTGTGCGCAGTTCAATCCGAATCCGACAACACCCGATGAAACCACGCCACAGGCCTGCACCTCCTTTGTCCAACTGCGCATCGAGTCGGGAGCCGGTGGCGCCCCGGTGCTGCTGACCGACGAAAACTCGGCGTGCATCCCCGGCACCGTGCCGCCGCCGGCAGCGTTCGGTGGTGATTGGACACAGACGCTCGACGACGGCGCGATCAAACTGCCCTGAGCGACGCCGGACGCATCAACCCTGCGTCGATGCGTCCGGTGCGACGGGCAAGTCCGGAGCCGCCTGAGTGACCGACGATGCCGGGCAATCCGCCGGAACGAGTCGGTACCCGACACCCCTTACGGTCCGGATCCGATCACCGGCCGGGCCGAGCTTCTTGCGCAGGCGGCTCACATACACGTCGACGATGTTCGTCATCAGGTCGGCGCCCGCGCCCCATACGGCATTGGCGATTCGCGCGCGCGAGACGGTACGATCCGGGTTGGTGATCAGCAGCTTGAATATTTCCCGCTCGCGTGCCGTCATTTCGATGACGGCGCCATCGACCACGCCCTCGAGGGTGTGAACATTGAAGCGCAGGCTGCCCGATCCGATCATGTGCAGGTCAGGGGGCGGCTCCTCACCGACCTTCGCGCGACGTGCAAGTGCCTGCAAGCGTGCGAGCAGTTCGTCGAAGTCGAACGGCTTGCCCAGATAGTCGTCGGCCCCCAAGCGCAGACCGGCGACACGTTCGTCGACCGCGTCGAGCGCCGTCAACATCAGGATCGGCGTGTGATTGCCTTGCATGCGCAGACGGCGGCAGACATCCTGCCCGCCGATGCCGGGCAACATCAGGTCGAGCACGATGATGTCGAACCCCGTCTGGTCGAGGAGCGCCAGTGCTTCTTCGCCCGATCCGACGGTATTCACGCTCAGGCCTTCGGCGCGGAGACCACGCTGAATGAAATCGGCAACACGGACTTCATCCTCGATCAGCAGGATATTCACTCGCTCGTCCCTTTATTCACACGTTCTTCTCTTCGGCAACGCCCGCAGGCAATTCGACACGCGCAACCAGACCGGCAGGCTTGCGGTTCGTCAGCATGATGCTCCCGCCATGGGCGTTGATGATCGACCGGGCAACCGGCAATCCGAGACCGGTGCCGCGATCATAGCGACCGGCAGCATTGTTGCCTCTGAAGAAGCGGTCGAACGCACTGCCGATCTCCTCTTCCGGCATACCGGTCCCGTTGTCCTCGACGAGCAGGACGATCTGCCCATCCGAATGCTGCAAGCGGACGTAAGTGCAATCGCCCCCGTAGCGCGCCGCGTTGTCCAGCAGGATGATAAGTACCTGTCGGATACGGCCCGCGTCGGCGAATACCGTCGCAACATCGGTTTCAGTCTCGAACCGGATGCTCGCCCGCTCGTCGAACAGACTGCGGCTGTCGGTGATCGTGGATTCGATCAGTTCGACGAGATCGAGTTCGGCGCGGGCCAGCGTGATGCCGCCGCCATCACGACGGGCCGCGATCAGCAGGTCGTCGACGAGTCGGGCGGTATGCGTGGCGGCGCTCCGACAGCGCTCGAGGGCGCCGCGGTACTCTTGCACCGACTTGGCTGCGCCACGCAATGCTATGTCGGACTCGCCGCGAATGATGGTCAGCGGGGTACGCAATTCGTGACTGACATCCGCGAGCATGCGTTGGCGCCATCGGTCCGATTCGCGCAGCGCGTCGAGCAGACGGCGCAACTCGACGGTCCGTTCCGCAACGGCCTGTTCGAGGCGCTGATTCGTTTCGGCGAGCGATTCCTCACGCGCAGAGACTCGTTCGGCCATCAGATTGAACGCGGCGGCGACGCCGTTCAGTTCAGGCGGGCCGGCCACCTTGATGCGATGGCTCGTCCGCCCTCCGGCGATGGCCGCTGCACCTTGTGCAAGCTCACGGACCGGGCCGGCGATATCGCGCCTCAGTCGGCGCAGGGCGACGACGGCGATCAGGCTCACCAGGACCATGAAGACCACGACGGCGACGCGTTGAAATTGCAGCCGTTGCGTGACGTCGTCGGTGGCACGACGGACCTCGTCGGCTTCTTCGACGATCGCGGCGTGGATGAGCGGGCGGAAATCCCTGTCGATCGTCGTCTGCAGCGCGCCCGCACGATTGATGAGCAGTTCACGGTAGTCGGGATCATCGGTGTTGTTCTCGGCGACGCGCATGGCGAGCAGCAGATCCTCGATCATCGTCTCGAGCTTCTCGAGGTGCGCGAGTTCGATGACTTCCTCCTCACCGACCAAGGCGATCTCCTGGCCGATCAAGGACCTGATCATCGCGATATCGGCACGAATCAGGCGCAGCAATCGCACATGCTCCCGCTGCTCGGTGGGCTCGGTACCGGTCGCGACGACGGCGCTGGAGACGAGACGCCCCCAGAGTTGGTAGACGTGCGCAGACAAACCCAGGTGCGCCTCGTACGACGAATGAGAAAAGTTCGTTCGCTTCAACGACCACTCGGCCTGCCAGGCACTCCAGATCGCCAGGCTGCCGCCGGCCAGTGCAGCCAGCAGCAAGCCGCCAACGGCGATCGACAGTCGCGACAACAGTCGCATCGGGTCTATTCTCCGGGACGAGGTCGGGTCATTCGGAGTCGAATGAACAGATGATACCGATGTCGACGCCGACGTCACCGGGCCCATGCAGAACGCAGACCAGCGGCCGTCAGGCAGTGCGCGTGGCGCGGACGTTCGGTGCCCATGGAACTCACCTCCACCAGGTTATCGGCATCGCGTCGTCGAATCCGGACGCCGGCGGAAGTCTATCGTGCCGGCCACACGGTCCGCGCAATCCGCGGCCGATATCGATGAAACGACGATGACAGGAACATTAAAAATTCATGAACGCTTCGCGATGCAGCCTCTTCTCGATTGCCGGGCTCGCTCCTCGCTTGCTCGAGCGCAGCGTGGTTGCTACTCTCGACGCCTGAATGCAACCAAAGAGACAATCATGTATCGCCCAACACCAGTCAAAGAACGCCGGCGTTGCGCCGGCGCTGATTCCGTTCCTCATCTCGAATCGACCGCGTCATCGCCGCCCGTCCCTTGGTCGGACATCGCCATGAGCAGTCGACTTCGCCACGCGTTCCGTACGCTCATGGTCGGTGCGTTGATTGCCGTCTTCGCCTGGAATCAACCCGGGATGGCGCAACAGGCACAGGCAGACAGTGGCGCGACGGCGTTTCAACAGAAGGACTACGAAAAGGCGCTGCGCCTTTCGACCCCAGCGGCCGAGGCGGGCGACGCAGCGGCGCAATACCGGATCGGCATGATGAAACGTTTCGGTTGGGGCGGCGAACGTGACGCTGCCGCAGCACTGTCATGGTTCACCAAGTCGGCCGAACAGGGATACACACCGGCTGCAGGCGAAATCGGCAAGATCTACAAGGATGGTCGCGGCGTGCAGAAGAATCCTGCCGAGGCCGTCAAGTGGTTTCGTGTCTCCGCCAATGACGGCTTCGGCATTTCGCAGCTCAATCTCGCACGCATGTTGCGCGATGGTGAAGGTGCGGAAAAGGATCCCGTCGAGGCCTATGCCTGGTTCTCGCTCGCCATCGACAATCAATACATGGACGCCATCGGGCATCGGAACCGACTCGTCGACGACATGACGTCAGAACAGATCCAACAGGGCAAGGCGTTGGCTGAAAGACTGCGCGCTTCGATCAAGCCACGCACCCCCGAGCAGCAATAGTGCCCATCGCCATTCAACAAAAGATCATTCCAACCAGGAGAACTCATCGTGATCAACCCCCGCAAGTCATTGCTGGCCGTTTCGCTGGCCGCTGCCGCGCTGTTCGTCAACGCCCCCCTGATGGCCGAGACCGCCTACGTTCCGAATGAAGGATCAGGAACGATCAGCCTGATCGACACGACCACCGACGCGGTGATCGGCGAAATCAAGGCAGGCGACAAGCCGCGTGGCCTGGTGGCATCGCCCGACCACAAGACCATCTTCGTGAGCGACCAGCCGAACAATCGACTGTTGATCATCGATGTCGGCAAGAAGGCCATCATCGGCGAAATCGACCTCGGCGACTCGCCCGAAGGCGTCGGCATTTCCCCGGACGGAAAGATCGTTGCGGCGGCGATCGAGGAAGAGAATGCCGTGTTCTTCATGGACTCCGTCACGCACAAGAAGCTGTTCGAAGTCACCACCGAAGGCGAGAACCCCGAACACGCGGTATTCAGCACCGATGGCAAGTGGGTCTACGTCAGCGCCGAGGAATCTGAAGTCGTCGATGTCATCGACGTGGCCAAACGCAGCCTTCACACCTCGATCCAGGTCGGCAAGCGCCCGCGCGGCATCGCCTTCACGCCGGATGGCAAGCTGGCGTACGTGGCTTGCGAGATCGAAAGCATGGTCTATGCGATCGACGTCGCCGCGCACAAGGTCGTTGCCAAGATCGAAGGCGGCAAACGATCCAACGGCGTGAAGATCCTCCCGAACGGCAAGGAAGTCTTCGTGAGCAACGGTGCCGAGTCCTCCGTGATGGTCATCGACGTGGCGACCAACAAGGAAACGCATCGCATCGAGGTCGGCGACCGGCCATGGAACATGGGGATGACCAGCGATGGCGCGAAGCTCTACGTGGCAAACGGCCGATCCGGCACGGTGTCGGTCATCGACACGGCGAGCAAGAAGAAACTGAAGGACATTCCGGTCGGCAAGTTGCCCTGGGGCGTGCTGGTGCCGTGATCGGGGCCGAACAACGCAAAGCGCCGGACACTTTCGCGTCCGGCGCTTTGCGTGGCGGCTACGGTGTGAATCGGCGGGTCAGGAGGCCTGTTTCACGGAGATCTTGACGTCGACACCAGCCGGGAGATCGAGCTTCGTCAGCGCATCGATCGTCTTGTCGGTCGGATCGAGAATGTCCATCAGTCGCTGGTGCGTACGAATCTCGAATTGATCACGGGCCGACTTGTTGACGTGCGGCGACTTCAGCACGTCGAAACGCTCGATACGCGTGGGCAGCGGAACCGGACCACGCACTTCGGCACCGGTCCGCTTGGCGGTGTCGACGATTTCCTGCGCCGACTGGTCGATCAGACGGTAGTCGAAGGCCTTCAGGCGAATACGAATTTTCTGGTTGTTCATCACTGCTCCAAAAGAACGACGGGTAAACGACCCGTATGCGATCGGCTGCTGGGAGGCATCGGTGAAAGCGCCGACGCCCGGAGACTTCTACAACGATTTCTGCGACGTACCCCGAACGATTGACTGTTGCCGAGTCCGGGGTACGCAGTCCTGAACGCTACTCGATGATCTTGGCGACGACGCCGGCGCCGACGGTGCGGCCACCTTCGCGAATCGCGAAGCGCAGTCCCTGCTCCATCGCGATCGGCGCGATCAACGCCACTTCCATCTTGATGTTGTCGCCCGGCATCACCA
>JBGSTN010001001.1:0-6472 GCA_041736455.1 Burkholderiaceae bacterium
GTTCTGACGAAGGTCGGCATCCGGCGCCCACGCGAACGGCGGCGTGGCGACTCTCGCGCATCACGTTGCCGGCTGTAGTGGTGGCGATCGTTTCAGTGATCTCGCTGCCGGGCACGAGACCGTCGGGTGCGGCTGAAGCGATCTTGCCGACCCCGGTGACGATACCGGTGGAAGCGAAACAGGTATCCGAGCATGTATGGTTCGTGCAGGGTCAGCTCGGCATGGTTTCCCGCGCGAATCAAGGGTTCAATTCGAATGCCGCCTTCGTGGTCACGACCGCCGGGGTCGTGGTGTTCGACGCGCTCGGAACCTCGCCCCTGGGCCTTGCCCTGCAACGCGAGATCGCGCGTATCACTGACCAGCCCATCGTCAAGGTGGTGATCAGTCATTTCCACGCCGACCACTTCTATGGCGTGGCGCCGTTCAAGGCTGCCGGGGCCGAAATCATCGCGCAGGCGGCTGTGCGCGACTACCTCGCTACCTCGGCCGCAGAAGAGCGTCTGGCCGAACGGCGACAGTCCCTGGCTCCGTGGGTGGACGAGACGACTCGCGTGATCGCGCCGGACCATCTGGTCGAAAGCGACGAGACCTTCGAGCTGGGTGACGTGCGATTCCGGTTGCGACGAGTCGGGCCCGGTCATACCAACGAAGATCTTGCGATGTATGTGGAGCCCGACGGCGTGTTGATGGCCGGTGACCTGATGGTGTCGGGTCGGCTACCGTTCGTGGGCAACGCCGACAGCGATCGCTGGCTGGCAGCGATCGACGCGCTCGCACGGCCTGTTCCCAGGATCATCCTGCCGGGACACGGCAATCGATCGGACAATGCGGCGCGCGACCTGGATCTCACTCGCCAATACCTGCTATACCTCCAGAGGACGATGGGCACGGCCGCCGACGAATTGATGACCTTCGACGAGGCCTATGCGGCAACCGACTGGTCGCCCTATGCCTGGATGCCCGCCTTCGACGCGGCGAATCGTTCGAATGCCTACAACGTCTTTCTCCAGATGCAGCGCCGCTCGCTCGACGGAATCAAGCGCTGATGCAGTGCTGGCGGGCTCGGGTGAGCGACCCGTCCCTGCAGGTCCGTCCAGGGTATTATGCTTGCCCGCTCCGAGCAGGGCCATCCTGGTCATGCGTCCAAACCAGCGCGCAAACGATGGGAAAGTGATTGATGTCGAACGGTCAGATCGCCGATGAAGTCAAGCGTAGACGCACCTTTGCGATCATTTCCCACCCAGACGCGGGCAAGACGACGCTGACCGAGAAGCTGCTCCTGTTCGGCGGCGCGATCCAGATGGCTGGTACCGTCAAGGCGCGCAAGAGCGCTCGACATGCGACCAGCGATTGGATGGAGGTGGAAAAGCAGCGCGGCATCTCCGTCGCGAGTTCGGTCATGCAGTTCGAATACGCGGATTGCGTGTTCAACCTGCTCGATACGCCGGGCCACCAGGACTTTTCCGAAGATACGTATCGCGTGCTGACCGCAGTCGATGCCGCTGTCATGGTGATCGATGCCGCCAAGGGGGTCGAGACTCAGACGATCAAACTGCTCGAAGTCTGTCGCCTGCGCGATACTCCGATCATCACCTTCATCAACAAGCTCGATCGCGAGGTTCGCGAGCCGATCGAGTTGCTCGATGAGATCGAGAGCGTTCTCGGCATCGCCTGTGCGCCGGTGACCTGGCCGATCGGGATGGGCAAGCGCTTTCGCGGCGTCTACCAGCTTCTGGACAACCGTGTGATGTTGTTCGCTCCCGGCGAGGAAAAGCGATCGGATGCGATCGAGCTTATCAATGGGCTGGACGACGTGAGGCTTGCCCAGCGTTTCCCCGACGAGGTGGGCACGCTACGAGATGAAATCGAGTTGGTCCAGGGTGCTGGCGCCTTGTTCGACGAAACCTCGTTTCTGGCGGGCAGGCAGTCGCCGGTCCTGTTCGGATCGGCGATCAACAATTTCGGTGTCCGCGAGATCCTTCAGGCGCTGGCTCGCTGGGCACCGCCGCCACAGGCGCGCGAGGCCACTCAGCGGGAAGTGCTGCCCACCGAAGACCGGTTTTCGGGCTTCGTCTTCAAGATCCAGGCCAACATGGACCCCAACCATCGCGACCGGATCGCTTTTCTGCGTGTGTGCTCGGGCCTTTATGAACCGGGCATCAAGGCCCATCACGTGCGTCTGAACCGCCAGATGAAGATCGCCAATGCCGTCACTTTCATGGCCAACGAACGGGCTCTCACCGAGTCGGCGGTGGCCGGCGACATTCTCGGCATTCACAACCACGGCAACCTTCAGATCGGCGACACCCTCACCGAAGGTGAAATGCTCACCTTTCGTGGCATTCCGTATTTCGCGCCGGAACTGTTCCGTCGTCCCCGGCTGCGCGATCCGTTGAAGGCGAAGCAACTCAACAAAGGGCTCCTGGAACTGGGCGAAGAGGGGGCGATCCAGGTTTTCGAATCGCTGGCGGATTCAAGCCTTCTGCTGGGGGCGGTCGGGCAGTTGCAGTTCGAGGTCGTGAGCCAGCGGTTGGCGACCGAATACGGTGTCGACGCTGGATTCGAGGCTGCGTCCGTACAGGCGGCTCGCTGGGTTACAAGTGCAACGCCAGCCGATCTAGCCGAATTCACGCGGGCCAATCAACTCCGTCTGGCTCACGACGTCGATGGCAACCTGGTTTACCTCGCTGACACGCGGGTGAATATGTCGTTCACCCAGGAGCGATGGCCTAGAATCCGGTTCCACAATACCCGCGAGCACGGCGAATCACTGCAAAAGCGTTGAGAGCGCGCGAAAGGCGTGAATTTCATCACAATTTCAGGATTTCGACTGTAAATCCTGCCAACACCGCCGATTTATGTGCGTTTTTGCTGTCTAAACCACTGGCGGAAGCGATTGAACTATGGTAAAATCGCAACAGTTGCCATGGATATTTCACGCGCCTGCCTGACGCAGATACTGCAGCAGGCTCGGCCAGTCATCTGCCAGGCTCCGGTTGTCACGCCGACAGCCACCCGGTCATCGAGCGCCGATTCCACCCGACGGTGGTTTCGTGAGTGGCTTACCGCCGGGTCTCGTGTAGCAGAACGCATCAGACCAGTACGGAGGACTCCTTGAAAGCCACCCCGAAACCCAGTTCCGCCATGAGCGCGACCCACCAGAAGTCGGTCGTCAGCAAACGCCAAGCAGAGAGAATGCGAAAGGGTCGAGTCGAGTCACGCCCGGAAGACTACAAGAACATCGCCCCTTCGGAGCAGGCAAAGCGCTTGCACGCTGCGCGCGCGAAGCTGGAAGATCGCCGCATGATGCAGGAGCTCGGGCTTCTCTGAACCTGGTCCAGTCTCGAAGGAAAGGCCGCGCCCTGCGCGGCCTTTTGTTTTCCGGTGCGCCTTGTCAACCCGTTCCCTCACCAGACGGCAGGAAGCCCTCTACGGACAAATAGCGCTCGCCTGTGTCGTAGTTGAAGCCCAGGACAGTGGATCCGTTGGGCAACTGACTCAATTGCTTGGCAATTGCCGCCAGCGTGGCGCCGGAGGAAATGCCCACCAGCATGCCTTCCTCACACGCCGCGCGTCGCGCCATTTCCTTGGCCTCGTCCGCCCCGACGGTAATCACGCCATCGAGCAGACTCGTGTCGAGATTGACGGGAATGAAACCAGCACCGATTCCCTGGATAGGATGAGGTGAAGGCTTGCCGCCGCCAATGACGGGCGACGCCTCAGGCTCGACCGCGAACACTTTCAGTTCGGGCCAGGCCTTCTTGAGTACTCGTGCGCAGCCCGTGATGTGGCCACCAGTGCCAACCCCGGTGATCAGTGCTGCGATACCGTCGGGAAAGTCGTCGAGGATTTCCTGTGCCGTTGTCGCGACGTGAACGTCGATATTGGCAGGGTTCTCGAATTGTTGCGGCATCCATGAGTCGGGCGTTGCCGCCACGAGTTCCTCGGCACGCGCGATGGCGCCCGACATGCCTTTCGCGCGCGGCGTCAGCTCGAAGGTGGCACCATAGGCGAGCATCAGGCGCCGCCGCTCTATCGACATGCTGTCGGGCATCACCAAGGTGAGCTTGTATCCCTTGACGGCCGCAACCATCGCCAGACCCACGCCAGTATTTCCTGATGTGGGCTCGATGATCGTTCCGCCGGGCTTGAGTCTCCCGCTCTTTTCCGCGTCTTCGATCATCGAGAGGGCGATGCGGTCCTTGATCGACCCCCCCGGATTGGCACGTTCACTCTTGATCCAGACGGCATGGTCGCTGCCGAACAGGCGGTTGATCCGGATGTGCGGTGTGTTGCCAATTGTCTTCAGGATATTGTCGGCTTTCATGAACGCTTCCCTCGCTTCAGGTTGGTCGATGGGGTAAGGCTAACTCGCAAAGACTAAACTGCAAATCGGCGGCCCGCATGAGAGTGCCCGCTTCATGGGTATGAGCTCATGACGGACTTGCCATGTTGAACACAGCCCTTGCGTTGCGGGTGGTAAATTGCCGTACGCCACTGCGCCGCCACCGGAACATCCATGATCAGCACCGACTCGTCGTTGAACGAAGAAGAAATCGAACTGACGGTGAGGGATGCCGCTTCGGTCGTCCTGGTCCGCGATGGGGAGCAGGGCATCGAAGCGTTCATGTTGCGCCGCGGCGGCAGTTCGACAGTCATGAACGATGCCTATGTCTTCCCCGGCGGGAAAGTTGACCCGGAAGACGGTGAAGAGATCCGTATCGAACGGTATGGGCGAGCACCGCAGGCGTCCCGCATGTTGGGAGAGCCGGGTCTGAACGAGTCGCTCGCTGTGGCACTTTTCGTCGCTGCTTGCCGCGAAACGTTCGAAGAAACAGGTGTGGAACTGCAGGTCGATCAATTGACTCCGCTTTCGCGCTGGATCACGCCCAAAGTACCGGCGATGATGCGCAAGCGATTCGATACCCGGTTCTTCGTCGCCCGATTGCCGTTCGACTCTCAGGCGATACACGATGGGGTCGAAGCCGATGCCAGCGAGTGGTATGCCCCGCGCGTCGCACTGCTGGCGTACTGCGACCGTCGGATCGCACTCGCACCACCGCAGATCATGACGCTTGCAGGGATGGCTCGCTATGCCAGCGCGCAGGACGCGATCGACGATGCGGCCAACGGTGTGCCCTCACTGATCGAACCGCACACGTTCAAGGATCCCGCCTCGGGCTCACGTGCAATGGCGTACCCGGGCGACCCGCTTCACCCGGTCACGACGCGGGCCATGCCCGGTCCGACGCGGTTGATCTGGCGCGAGGGACGATTCGAACCACCAGACGGATTCGACAGCTTCTTTGCCTGAGAATTCCGGTCGCCGACGCTCAGCCGACCAGATGCATGGTCGCCTGCGATCGGGATGACGGTTTATCGCGCGCCCAGAATTCGCTCGTGCGTTCGACGATACTCCGACCGGTTGAACGTATCCTGTCGGCCCTGACGGCCGCGGGATGCTCACGGGTGGATTCGGGTCGATGAAAGCGGGGGTCGGTGATCGGTCGCGCCGATTTGATTCGATGATTCATGAGAGGATTCCTAGGAATGTGGAGATTGGTATGCGATGGATGGGATTCATTATCCCAGCTCAATGTGACGAATTCTGATTCAGGGTCTTAGCGCCGTTGCAGACTGGCGGCCTTCTGTTTCAGCAAGCAACATCGCGCCGATCGGGTTGCTATGCATCGATCGACCGAAAAAGCGTCATGCCGATCAGGGCCGAAAGCATGGAGACACCGAATGCTGCGTGGTAGCCGCCGGTAAGGTCATGGAGGGTGCCACCCAGCCAGCCGGCGAGGGCACCGCCGACGCCCATCGCCAACAGGACCGAGCCATAGATGGTCGATTGCGCGTTCCCGGGAAACAAGCGCGACGAAAGGCCCGCGATCAGAGGGCCACGCGACCCCGAGACCGACCCGAAAAGGACCGCGAAAGCGGCGACCAGGGCGTACCCGGGCCAGACAGGAAGCATTGCGAGACAGGCGACGCCGGCGATCGTGCTCGAGTAGGCAACGGTCGCGACCGTCCGTTCCCCGAAACGTTCCGCGAGGAGACCGGCAGCGATCATTCCTGCGGTCGACAGGATTCCCACGACGCCGAACGTCGATGCGGATGCTAACGGATCGAAATGGTTGTCTATCAGGTACGCCACGAGTTGAATCAGTGTCATGTAGGTCGAAAGGGTGGTGAAGAACATCACCCCCGCAAGGCGCCAGAAGCCCGCCGTTCGAAGAGCCGCGCGCCACTCGGCACGAATTCCGGTTCGACTGCCGCACGGCGAAGTCTGCCTCGCACGGCGACGGCTGGCGAGTGCGGGATCGCCGGCGACGATTCGACGCCAGGGCAGCACCACCACCAGCAACGGAATCAAGCAGATCGGCAGCAGGCCGAGCACACGGTAGGCACCGCGCCAGCCCGTCCAGTCGATCAGCGTCTGACTCAGCGGCGCGAAGATCAGAACGCCAAC
>JBGSTN010001008.1:0-2291 GCA_041736455.1 Burkholderiaceae bacterium
GTACCAGGAGTCGGCGTCGAATCGGAACCGACCGTGGATTCACTCCCGCCGCCCGCGCAGGCGCTCAACACGGCAGCAACGGCGGCCAGCGCCAGGCTTCGCTGCAGCCGTGGCCGCAGTTTGTGTCGATTATCGGATCCCTCGCCCGCCGGGAATTCGAGCGCAGGAAGTCGTGCCGCAGCCTTGCACAGCTTGGCATTCAGTGAGTTCACGGGTCTTCTCGATCAGGTAGGGTTGGCAGGGCGCAAAATCGCGAGTACTTGCCTTAGTCACCGGCTGACGTCGCAAGGTTTCGCCCTTGTCCATATCTTAGGATCGCGGCTCCCGGATGCGTGTGAAGTATTCAATGGATTCGCAAAATTGCTGACACCCGATTGCGGTATGCTGCGGGCCATGAACCGTGAGACGAGTCGGCCCGCCCTGCAGCGCCGTCGAGCCGGTATGCCGGCGGGCATCTTCCCGGCACTTCTGGTTGCCTGCCTGCTCCTTACCCTGACCCTTGCCACGGCGAGCGCGCGAGCCGCCGAGCGCGACATTCCAGCCGCCGCAATGACCGGCATGCTGGTGGTCGGTGTCTTTCCGGCGGGAGAGATCAATGGCGAGCCGGTGCGCTTCGCGCCGGCTGCTCGCATCGTCGGACAGGACAATCGACTCGTGCTCCCGTCGACTATCTCGGGCCAGAGCCAGCGCATCGCCTATCAGCGTGATCAGCAGGGGCTGGTGACGCGGGTCTGGCTCATCACGGCCGAGCAGGCTCGTGCGCTGGCCGCCATGCGTGCCAGGTGAACGGCATGGCACGCAAGGTATACGTCAAGACCTACGGTTGCCAGATGAACGAGTACGACTCGGGCAAGATGCTGGACGTCCTCGCCGATCAGAGCGCGCTGGTAGCAACCGATTCGCCTGAGGATGCCGACGTCGTCCTGTTCAACACCTGTTCGATCCGCGAGAAGGCGCAGGAGAAGGTCTTTTCGGATCTGGGACGGCTGAAATCGCTCAAGCTGGAACGTCCCGGCATGATCATCGGTGTCGGCGGTTGCGTGGCCAGCCAGGAGGGCGAGGCGATCGTCCGCAGGGCCCCCTACGTCGACGTCGTGTTCGGGCCGCAGACCCTCCATCGTCTCCCGCATCTGATCGCGGCACGACTCGCGACGGGCAAGTCGCAGGTCGACATCTCGTTTCCCGCCATCGAAAAGTTCGATCGACTGCCACCGGCGACCGTCACCGGCGCCACTGCGTTCGTATCGATCATGGAGGGTTGCAGCAAGTACTGCAGCTTTTGCGTGGTGCCTTATACCCGCGGCGAGGAGGTCTCACGTCCCCTGTCGGACGTGTTGACCGAGGTGGCCGAACTTGCCGCTCGCGGCGTCCGCGAAGTCACGTTGCTCGGCCAGAACGTCAACGCCTGGCAGGCTCCCTTCGATCGGCCGGGCACGCCCGGTGGTGACGATACCGAGGCCGACTTCGCTGCGTTGATCGATTGCGTCGCGGAGATTCCCGGTATCGAACGCATTCGATACACGACGTCGCATCCGCGCGAGTTCGGCAACCGCCTGATCGAGGCCCATGCGCGCCTCGACAAGCTCGCCTCTCATGTCCATCTACCCGTGCAGTCGGGATCCGACAGGATTCTCGGGGCAATGAAACGAGGCTATACGGCTCTTGAATTCCGCGCGATCATCCGCCGGCTGAGAGCGGTCCGGCCCGATATCAGCATCTCGTCGGATTTCATCGTCGGGTTCCCCGGCGAAACCGAGGTCGACTTCGAGCAGACGATGGCACTGATCGATTTCGTCGGATTCGATAATTCGTTCAGCTTCATCTACAGTCCGCGTCCGGGAACGCCTGCGGCAGCGTTGGCGGACGACACGCCTGCCGACGTCAAACTCGATCGCCTGCGAACGCTGCAGCAGCGCATCGACGCAAACGCCTCGGCCATCAGCGCGCGAATGATCGGCACGGTGCAGCGTGTCCTGGTGGAGGGTCCTGCTCGCAAGGATCCCGGCGAACTGTCCGGCCGCACGGCCAACAATCGCGTCGTCAACTTCGCCGGGCCCGCCGCGAGCACGGGGACATTCGTCGACGTCGTCATCACGGAAGCACTGCCGCATTCACTGCGAGCGGTCATCCAGACGCCCTGATGCGACGAACCGATACCCGGCGATCGATTCGTGCAGGCTGGCGCGTCAGCGGGTTGGCCCTGATTGCCGGCTGCACGACGGCGATCGCGACGACTGCCGTATCGGCCCAGCCGTCGGCCGATTCACGGTCGAACGCGATTTTGCAAGCGC
>JBGSTN010001035.1:0-1524 GCA_041736455.1 Burkholderiaceae bacterium
CCGGGCGCTGGTCGAGATTGCGCAGCGGCTCAAATGTGCGCTGCCGCCCGACGCATTCGCCGGCCGGATGGGGGGCGACGAGTTCGTCGCGATCCTCACCGATCCGGAAGGACGTGAAGCGGTCGCTGCCAGCGCGCGCCAATTGCTGCAGGCGATCGAAAAGCCGCTCGTGCTATCCGATCGCGCCTACTTCCTGTCCGCGTCGATCGGCATCGCGATGGCGCCGCAGGACAGCACGGACGTGTCGATGCTGGTCAAGGCGGCCGATGCGGCGATGTACCAGGTCAAGTCCGAAGGCCGCAACGGTGCGCGATTCTTCGCCGACGACCTGATGAGCGGTGTGAACAGCGAACAGGTACGGCTCGCCTCGGAACTGCCGCTCGCGATGCGCCGCGGCGAAGTCGAACTCTTCTATCAGCCGGTCATGGCCGTGCAGACTCGGCGCATCATCTGCCTCGAGGGGTTGCTGCGCTGGCGCCACCCCACTCTTGGCTTGTTGCTGCCCGAACGCTTTCTCGGTGCCGCCGGCCAGGGCAACCTGAATCGCGAGATCGATTTCTGGGCGATCCGCCGGGCGGTCCGCGACCGGATCACGATGGGTATCGATCGCCACGACAACCTGGCCATGAGCGTCAACATCTCGATTCGCCAGCTCGCCGAAGATGGTTTCCTGGCGAATCTTTACGGCCTGCTCAAGGAACAGAACTTCCCGCCTCACCTCTTGCGGCTCGAGCTGACCGAAAGTTCGTTCATCGAACATCCGGAGCGCACGGTGGAGTTGATCACCGAACTGCGGCGCATCGGGGTCAAGGTCGTGATCGACAACTTCGGTACCGGCTACTCGTCGCTGTCGCACGTGAAGAATCTTCCCGTGGACGGTCTGAAGATCGATCGCGTCTTCGTTCGCAACCTGCCCGACGACCGCGGCAACGTGGCGATCGTCCAGGCGATCTCGACGTTGGCGGCAAAGCTCGGCATGGTCGCGATGGCCGAAGGAATCGAGACGGCCGAAGAGTTGCGCGCGCTGCGGGAACTCCAGTGCGACGTGATGCAGGGCTCGCTGATCTCGGTGCCGCTGCCATTGAGCGAAGTCATCGACTTTCTCGATGCGGTGCCCGGGCTGCGGCGGATGCACGTGATCTCCGGCAGCGTCACCTTGCAGTGACGATAGACTTGCGCCTGCCCGAACGATCGCTGGAGTAACCGGTTGAAGCTCAAGGACTACGCCAATGTCGAAAGGTCAGCCGGACTGAGCCGTGGAGAAGTCGGGCGTATCGGCAGCGCCATCCTTTTCATCGTCGGCGTCATCGTATTCACCGGTGCGAAGTTCGCACACCACGACCAGGGCTACCTGCTGGTCGCAGCCGCCGTGATCGGGGCCTACATGGCGATGAACATCGGCGCCAACGACGTGGCGAACAACGTGGGCCCGGCCGTCGGGTCGTTCGCGCTGTCGATGACCGCGGCGATCCTGGTCGCGGCGACTTTCGAAGCCGGTGGAGCGCTGCTGGCTGGCGGCGAGGT
>JBGSTN010001041.1:0-2042 GCA_041736455.1 Burkholderiaceae bacterium
CGTGCCGGGCATCGTCTGCGCGAGTCTGTCGGCGTACGGCCCCGCAGGCCCATGGGCCGACGGGCGAGGCTTCGATTCGCTGGTGCAGACTGCCACCGGCCTCAACGTCGCGGAGGCCGAAGCGTACGGCGTTGCCGAGCCGAAGGCACTGCCGCTGCAGATCCTGGACTATGCCGCCGGCTACCTGCTGGCGTTCGGCATCCAGGTCGCCCTGATGCGCCAGGCCGACGAAGGCGGTAGCTGGCATGTCCAGGTTTCGCTGGCTGGCGTCGCGCGCTGGCTGCGCTGCCTTGGCCGTGTCGATGGCACGACTGTCGCTCGACCCGCGATCGAACCGTTCGTCGAAGAAGTCGACAGCGGATTCGGTCGAATGCAGGTCGTGCGGCATGCGGCCCGGTTCAGTGTCACACCGGCTGGCTTCAGACGCCTTACGATGCCACCAGGTTCGAATGACGCGCGTTCGCCCTGACCGGAGAAGTTATTCGCACGCATCGGTTGCCGTGCCTGTCCATCCGTTCACGAGCGCAGCGGAGCGAGCATCGGATCGAGATCACCTGCCCGACCGGTTTCCGTCTCTCGACCTGGTACGAAGAATCTCAGGCAGGCGCCAGTGGCAGCGTCAGGATGAACTCGGCCCCGCCGGTCTCGGCGTTGCGCACGCTCAGGTGACCACCGTGCTGCTCGACGATCCCGTAACTGATCGACAGACCCAGTCCTGTGCCCTTGCCCACCGCCTTGGTCGTGAAGAACGGATCGAAGATGCGCAACAGATGCTCGTTCGCGATGCCGGGCCCGTTGTCGCGTACGGTCACGCGGACCGAATCGGATCCGTCGGCGCCCGCGCAGTCCATCGCTACCCAGATCGTCGGCTCAGGCATATGAGGCAGCGCATCGAAGGCGTTCTGCAGGAGGTTCAGCATCACCTGCTGCAACTGACCGGCACTGCCGATCACGGTGCAGAGCTGCAGTGGCGTCCAGTGCACCTGCACCGTGGTCGCGCGGCCTCTCTGCACCCAGTGGATCGCGCGGTCGATGACATCGTTCAGGCGCACCGGCCTGCGCTCGTCGGGATCGATCGCCGAGAAGCGCTTGAGACCATGCACGATGTCGGCCGTGCGCTGCGCGCCTTCGAGCGTGCCTTCGATCAGCGAGGGCAGGTCGCTCATCAGATGTTCGATGCGCAGCTTCGATCGCAATTCGTTCAGCACCGCTTCGGGTTCGTGCGCATGCACCGCCGCCATGTAGGTCTGCAGGCGATCACAGTACTTGCGCAGCGCGTGCGCATTACCCAGCACGAAGCTGATCGGATTGTTCAGTTCGTGCGCGACGCCCGCGGCCAGTTGACCCAGCGAGGCCATCTTCTCCGAATGCAGCAGTTGCTGCTGCGTGCGCTTCAGGGCTTCATGCGCGGCGCGCATCTCGTGGTAGGCGCGCTTGAGTTCGGCCGTGGGCCGCCCCACCCAGACCGTGCCGACTCGCCGGCGTTTGCTGCCGATTCGCGTCGTGCAGTTCGCGTCCACCGGTACCGGCTGACCCTGGCGATCGAGCAGGTTCAGTTCGATGCCCTGACCCGAGCGACGTGCGTCCGATCCGTTCATCGCCTCGCGTGCCAGCGCGACACTGCCTTCATCGGCGAGCAACTCGAAGAGGCGGCTGCCGCGCAGCTGCGCTTCCGTGCGTCCGACCAGTTCGCACAGCGCGTCGTTCGCCTGCTCGATCAGGCCGTCTTCGTCACAGACCACCAGCACGTCGGACATCGAGGCCAGCACACTGAAGATGAACTGTTGCGTCTGCTCCAGTTCGTTGTTCTTCTTCTCGAGTTCGACTTCGTCGTCGATCAGGCGGGTGTAGACCTCGTCCATCTTCTGGATCACGTCGAGCCAGGTGGATTCGTCCACACCCTCCATCGGCACGGTCGACAACGGGCTGGGTGCACGTTTCGAACTCATCGATCAGTGCACCGTGCACACCATGCAGGGATCGAACGATCGCACGATGTGCTGGACCGCGACCGGGGTCTGTTCGCCCTTGCGCACCGGCGC
>JBGSTN010001060.1:0-1950 GCA_041736455.1 Burkholderiaceae bacterium
GCGCCGCCGTCACGCCCGCGCCCACCGTGAGCGACGACCAGAACGTGTCGAAAGAGTAGACGGAGAATCCATCGTCGGTGCTTGCGACGCCAGCCGGTCCTATCCCGTCGAGTCGGCCATCGGCCAGATCAGCGATCAGCACCCGGCTCGCTTCCACTGCCGGTTCGAGGCTACCGGGCAGCGACGTCGATCCCGCCAGCGCGAACCCACCTACCACCGCACCATAGACACCGTTGGGCGTGGGTGTCAGCAGGTTCGAGTCGGCCAGATCGTTGCCGGCGTTGAGCATGATCGGCAGATGACGCAGGTCGTTCAAGCGATAGAATCCGGGCAATTGATCGTTGATGATTGCCAGCAACTCGGCGTGCGCGTCGTCGACGATCGCCGCGTCCTTCCATCCTTCGGCAAGGCCTTTCTCAGCGCCGATCGCCTGGGCGCGTTCATGCAATGCGTGATTGAACGGTGTAACCGCACCATTGCGCCCGTAGTTGCTGATCAGACCGATACGCCGGCGGCTTGCGAAGGGGACGTTGCGCCCAAGCCCCGCGTCATAGACCCCGGCTTCGGCGTCCTGTCCGTCGAACGTGACCTTGACCGGGAGCTTCGCACCGCAAGGAACGAAGGTCACCATGCCCTTGGCGTCGTCGACCGGCCATGGGCCGAATTGCACGCCGTTGGATGTTTCGATCGTGACATCGACGCGCCGGTATTGCCCGTCACCGCCGCCTATGCCGATACTGGAGTCGCCGCCTACATTTCCGCCGCCGTCGCGAGGGCCGCCGGCCTCGCCGCTGCCGTTGCCAAAAGGCACCGAAGTCAGATTGGCGTCGCCAATCGGGCCGGAAAATCCGGAGATCAATCCCGGCCGGCAATCCGACGAAACGTCATCGTTATTGCTACCGCCGCATGCAGCAAACAGAACGATGAAAGATGCAGCCGACACCAACCCCAACAATCGAACCTGATGGCTTGACATTGAAGACGCCCGGCACTCGCATGCGTCTTCCGGCGTATGTGATCGTTATTGTTGTGAAATGAAGCTTCTGCCCTTTTGAAGCGTGCTTCTGATGTCGACGGGACGCCTCGACCAACAAGCGCCGCGCTTGTCGAGCGTTCGAACGAGTGAGACATTCGAGCGCCGCGACTCGTGTCGTCATGAAAGATCATTCTACTGCCGTGCCATCACAAGTCGTGGCAATTCGAGTGCAGACCAACGGCGCGATGGGTGTGGCGACAGACTGTAACCGCGACCATTTGGCGCAATCGATCTCGGTCGTTACGGCGTCGCGTTCCAGCGGTTTGTCCGTCGCGCTGCCGAACACCGAATCAAGTGTGGAAGACCCGGTTCTGCGTTCCACGTTGGCTGACTCAGCGCTCTGGTCGTTGCGCGATCACGATCAGGTACTCGGCCGGAATGCGGTACCCCAGGCCGACGCGCCACGTTGCGATCGCTTCCAGGTATCGAGCCTGCACGCGTTCGCGCACCGCCGCGTCGAAACGCGACCAGGCCAAGGCCACCGGCCCGCCTACGAATGCAGCAGCGCAGGCCTCGTCGGCATCGACGTAATCCAGCGTATCACTGCGTCGACGCTGCACGGTGACCTGCAGGCCAACCGAGGCACAGTGGCGGGCGAGCGCCTCGCCCTGACCCAGGTTGAAGAACATCGGGCAGACCTCACTGCGCACCTCATCGTCGACGATACCGAACAGAGGTGCCCAGCCGCATCGCGTTCGCTCGCCCCAGACGGCCAGCACGGCACGACCACCCGGGCGAAGTACGCGGTGCAGTTCACGCATGGCGGCTTCGGGGTTGGGCACATACATCAAGCCCAGCGCACACAGCGCGACATCGAATCCGGCATCAGGCAGAGCAAGGTGCTCCGCGTCCATGCGTTCGAATCGAGCCTGTCCAAGCCCGAGTCCCTGCGCGTGGAGCCGGGCGGCCTGCAC
>JBGSTN010001068.1:0-1664 GCA_041736455.1 Burkholderiaceae bacterium
CGGCCTCTCAAGATCGATCAGGAACGGGTTCAACTCCAGATTTCCATCAGCGATACGGGGATCGGGATCCCCGAAGAGCACCTCGACACGATTTTTCAACCCTTCACGCAACTGGACAATTCCTCAACGCGAAAGTATTCCGGCGCCGGTCTGGGTTTGACCATCTGTCGGGAAATCGTCGAACAGATGGGAGGGAAGATTCTGGTTGAAAGCCGACTCGGAAACGGGACAACCGTTCACATCACGCCGCAATTCGCGATTTCCACGATTGAAAAGGAAGCAGGAGCGGACGATTGCCTCGAGGACATTCGAAACAGGCGGGTATTGATCGTGGACGATAATGCGACCAATCGCCTGATACTGGAGGAGACCTTGAAGTATCGGGATGTCGAGACGGTTTCGGTCGCATCCGGCGCGGCGGCCTTGAGGACTCTTTCGGAGTCGGTTCTCGAGGGCCGGCCGTTCGACCTGGTGCTCATCGACGCCTTGATGCCGGAAATGGACGGGATCTCGCTGATTCGTCAAATTCGTAAAGACGACTCGCTTCCCGATCCGGCGGTCTTGATGCTGTCGTCGGCCGATCGGGTTCTCGCGCTCTCGCCAGACGCCGCTGCGATGCGGGACCTGAAGCTCGGTGTCGTCGGTGCCTGGCCGTCAGGCAGCGAGTGCCGGTTCGAGGTGCGCGCATTGATCGGCACGGGCGGCTCCTTCTACGAAGATCCGGTGACCGGCAGCCTGAATGCCGGCATCGGGCAATGGCTGTTCGGCAACGAAATGGTCGAGAGCGACTATGTCGCCTCGCAGGGCACGGTACTGGGTCGCAAGGGGCGGGTCCACGTCAGTCGGGTCGCCGATGGCACGATTCTCGTCGGCGGCGCGGTCACGGGCTGCATCGTCGGCCAGGTATCGATTCCGGACAACGCCCCTTGAAAACGCACGATCGACCGTAACCTAGGTACCGTGAAACGCGTGATTCGTCGACGGCATCGGTCGTCGGCTTGCGCGGTCGCGACGCGCGCTCTCCCATCGATGATTTCTCGCCGGACCATCACGCCCATGACGACCCGTGACCCCCGTGCCCGCTTCTGGACCAACGCTCTCGAGATGTTGGGACAGGCCGAGCGGCTGCAACGACAGTTCTTCAGCATGACTGACCTGGTCGGTAGCCTGCCGACCTGGGAGCCGCCCGTCGACACGCTCGAAACTTCCGATGGCGTGCTCGTCCTGGTCGCGTTGCCCGGTGTGGCGCGCGAGCACGTGGAGATCGTGTTGCACGAAGGTTCGCTCACGGTTCGCGGCGTTCGTCCGATGCCGGGTGGTTCGGGGCACCAGACGATCGTGCGGCTGGAGATTCCCTATGGTCATTTCGAGCGGCGCCTGCAATTGCCGCCCGGACATTACGAATTGATCGATCGATCGATGGCCGACGGCACGCTGCGGCTTGCGTTGCGGCGCATCGGCTGAACATGCCGCCGACCATCGACTCTCTCACCGCTTCGCACGACAGGCCAGTCCACGCCCGCCAGTCGATGGACTGGCCGACTTCATCCCGGAACGACACGATGACCGAACGTCCGCATGCTACACAACCGACGCCGCTGCACGCTGACGCGGTGCCGGCCGCCACCGATGTCGAGCAGACGACCGCCGATGCCGCGGACGCG
>JBGSTN010001070.1:0-1680 GCA_041736455.1 Burkholderiaceae bacterium
ATGCAGGCCGAACTGGTCGGTCTGTCGCTGTCGGTCGAACCGGGCAAGGCGTGTTACATCCCGGTCGCGCATCGCTACGCCGGTGCGCCCGAGCAACTCGCGCGCGATCACGTCCTCGCCGTCCTGCGCGACTGGCTCGAGGATCCGGCCGCCGCCAAGGTCGGCCAGAATCTCAAATACGATGCACACATCGTCGCGAATCACGGCATCCAGCTCGCGGGAGTCGCCCACGACACGCTGCTGCAGAGCTATGTGCTCGAAGCGCACCGCACGCACGACATGGATTCGCTCGCCCGGCGTCATCTGGAACGCCAGACCATCGCCTACAACGACGTGGCGGGCAAGGGCGCCCGGCAGATCGGTTTCGACGAAGTCGCACTCGAACAGGCGACGCCCTATGCGGCCGAAGACGCCGATGTGACGCTGCAGCTGCACCGGGTGCTGTACCCCGATATCGCCGCGAACGAGAAGTTGCAGCATGTCTACGCCGTGATCGAGATGCCTTCGCTGATGGTGTTGCAGCGTATCGAGCGCAACGGCGTGATGATCGATCCCGACGCCCTCGTGCATCAGTCCGGCCAGCTCGGCCAGCGCATGATGGAAATGGAGCAGAAGGCCTACGAGGCCGCAGGGCAGCCGTTCAACCTCGGTTCGCCGAAACAGCTCGGCGAAGTGCTGTTCGGCAAGCTGCAACTGCCGGTCGTCAAGAAGACGGCGAGCGGGCAGCCTTCGACCGACGAGGAAGTGCTGAGCAAGCTCGCCGAAGACTATCCACTGCCGCGCATCGTGCTCGAGCACCGCAGTCTGTCGAAGCTCAAGAGCACCTACACGGACAAGCTGCCGCGCATGATCAACCCGGCCACCGGCCGCGTCCACACGAACTACTCGCAGGCCACGGCCGTCACGGGCCGGCTCGCCTCGACCGATCCGAACCTGCAGAACATCCCGGTTCGCACCATCGAGGGCAGGCGGATTCGCGAGGCATTCATCGCGCCGCCCGGTTCGTCGATCGTTTCCTGCGACTACTCGCAGATCGAGCTGCGCATCATGGCGCATATCTCGGAAGACGACGGGTTGCTCTCGGCTTTCGCACAGGGTCTCGATGTGCACCGGGCGACGGCGGCCGAGGTGTTCTCGGTGCCGGTCGATCAGGTGACGAGCGAGCAGCGCCGCTACGCGAAGGTGATCAACTTCGGCCTCATCTACGGCATGAGTGCGTTCGGCCTCGCACGGAATCTCGGCATCGAACGCGATGCGGCCAGGCTCTATATCGAGCGCTACTTTGCGCGATACCCCGGTGTCGCGCAGTACATGGAACGCACACGGGCGCTGGCCAAGCAACAGGGTTATGTGGAAACAGTGTTCGGACGCCGGCTGTGGCTGTCGGAGATCAACAGCCCGAACGGTCCTCGCCGTCAGGGCGCCGAGCGGGCCGCGATCAATGCGCCGATGCAGGGCACGGCGGCCGACCTGATCAAGCTGGCGATGGTGAAGGTGCAGGGCTGGCTCGACGAACAGGCGATGAAGAGCCTGCTGATCATGCAGGTGCACGACGAACTGGTGCTGGAGGTGCCCGCCGACGAGCTCGCCATCGTGCGCGACCAGGTGCCCGCGCTGATGGCGGGCGTCGCGGCGCTCAAGGTACCGCTACTGGTCGAGGCCGGGAATGGTCCGAACTGG
>JBGSTN010001094.1:0-2291 GCA_041736455.1 Burkholderiaceae bacterium
GTTTTGCAGGGGCTGGGTGCCGGTGCAGCACCCGTCGTCGCCCGCGCGATGATTCGCGACCGATTCACTGGCGCGCGCCTGGGCCAGAACATGGCGATTGCCAGTGGCATATTTTCCATCGGTCCGATCGCTGCACCGCTATGCGGTGCATTGCTCATCGAGCTCGGCGGCAGCTGGCGTGTGCTCTTCGGCGCAATGTCGATGCTCGCGATCCTTCTGCTGCTGGTGTTGACGCGCACGCCCGAGACGCTGGCCGAAAGGCGGCTGGATGCCTTGTCTCCGGCCGGTATCGCGGCCAACGTGCGCGCCGTATACGCGAACCCGCAATCCCGATTCTTCCTTCTGCTCGCTTCATGCGCAATGGCTACGATCGTGATGATCGTCTCGGGCATGGCGCGCGTGATGGAAAGCGCGTTCGGGGTCACCGGAACGATGTTCGCGATCCTGTTCGGCCTGCACGGTAGCGGCATCATCGTCGGCCAGTTTCTCAATCATTGGCTGATCGGCCGTTTCGGCATCGTGCCTGCCGCGACGACGGGCGCGGTGATCATCAGCACCGCGTTCCTCGGCATCGTCGTCTGCGCGGCGCTGGACTTCATCAACGCGATCGGCTTCGCGATCGGAGTGACCGGATTTGCGGTCGGCTATCTGATGGTGTTTGCGAATTCGGCGAGCATGACACTCGAACCACACGGCCGCCGGGCCGGGTTCACGGCGGCATTCTTCGGCGCCCATACGCAACTGGTGGGCGCCGTGCTCGCCGCGGTGCTGGTCACGCTGGCGGGCGGCCGACTGATTCCATGGTCGATGGCCGTCCTGGGCCTGTGCCTCGCGACACTCGGTTCGCTCGTGGTGTGGCAACGCCATCCGACGGCCCGCAAGTCCGTTCAACCTTCGTGAACGAAATCGCCGTGCGGTCAGTAGCCCAGCGCGCAGCCGTCCTTGCGCGGATCGGATGCGCCCGACAGCACATTGGATCCGAGATCGATTCGAATCGCCTGCGACCCGCCGATACCCACCGCGGGTCGAACGACGTTGTGGCCGAACTGAGCCAGTTCGATCGCGACGTTGTCCGGATAGCCTGATTCGAGCGTGAGTTCACCGGAGGCAATGTCGGCGAAGCTGCGCGGTCCGTCCATGGCAGACTGCAGGTCCATGCCGTAGTCGACCAGATTGCTCACGAAGCGGGCATGTCCGGCCGCCTGATAGGCCCCGCCCATCACCCCGAAAGGCAACACGTACTCGCCCACCCGACCGAGCATGCCCGGAATGAGCGTGTGCAACGGGCGCTTGCGACCGGCCAGTTCGTTGAAGTGACCCGGCGTCAGATTGAAGCCGGCGGCCCGGTTCTGGAACAGGATGCCGAAGCGCCTGGTCGCCAGGCCCGATCCGAACGGATGAAAGATCGAATAGATCAGCGAGATCGCATTGCGTTGTGCATCGACGACCGTCAGATAAACGGTGTCCTTGTGGATCGCTTCGGTCTGCGCCGCGATATCGACGATCGCGCGCTTCGGATCGATCAACGCCGCGAGAGCGTCGGCGGTCTCGTCCGACAGCATGTGATCGAGCCGCACACGGGCGTGCTGCGGATCGGCAATGAATCGATTGCGCGCTTCATAGGCGAGTCGGGTCGCCTCGGCTTCCAGATGCGTGCGTTGCGCACCGAACGGATCGAGCCGCCCGATCTCGAAGCGCTGAAGGATGTTCAGGATCAGCAACGCGGTAGCGCCCTGCCCGTTTGGCGGCAGTTCGAACAACTCGTGGCCGTGGTAGTGGGTCGCGATCGGTTCGACATAATCGCAGCGGGTCGCGGCGAAATCCTCGAGCGTGTGCAATCCGCCCAGCGCGTTGAGCGAATCGACCATGTCGGCGGCAACCTCGCCTTCATAGAATCCGGCCCGTCCTTCACGCGCGATGCGTCGCAGAACCTCGGCCTGCGCCGGCGCGCGAAATATTTCGCCGACACGCAGCGCCCTGTCGTCCTTCAGGAAATATCCGCGCGCATCACCACGAAGGCGATCGGCATAGTTCATCCAGTCGCATCCCGTGCGCGGCGTCACCACGACGCCCTGCTCGAAATAGTCGATCACCGGCGCCAGGCAGTCCGCCCACGACATCGAACCGTGGTCGGCGAGCAAACGATCGAACATGTCGATGGCCCCTGGCACACTGACGGCGTGCGGAGAATGCAGATCGATCGTACGGGCACCTTCGTCGCGCAAGCGCTGGGCATTCAGTGCAGCCGGGGCGCGCCCCGAACCGTTGATGGCCAGTGGCGCGAAGCTGCC
>JBGSTN010001135.1:0-7576 GCA_041736455.1 Burkholderiaceae bacterium
AACATGCTCATCCCGCGCGGACTGGCGCCCGCGTCGACGAGGTCATCCATCTCGAAGCCCGCCACGCGCACGCCGAACTCGGCGGGCGCCCGCGTTGCATCCATCAGTTTCAACGCATAGTCACCGATCGCAGCGGATGCCTGGACGCGTGCCTGTATCGCGCGCCCGGCGGCCGGCAACGAGTCGTATCGAAGGCACCCCGGCTCGATGCCTTCGATCAGCCGCTCGACATCGTGATAGGCAGGATCGAGCAGCAGCGCCATCCGGTCACCACGATCGACCGGAACGCGCACGCGCAATTCCATCATGAACCGATCGCGTGTCGCCGCCGCCAGCTCGAACGTCTCGCCGCGTTCGACCCGATTGCGATCGGCAAAGGCCAGCATGAACGGAAGGCGATGTTCACGGTTGAACGCCGAGACGCTGCCCTCCGCCATCGCACGAAGCAGCAGCGCCTGGACCTGAGGGCGCGCACGATTGATCTCGTTGAAGAAGAATACCGAGAGCGCTTCGCCCTGCGCCAGCAGTGGCCCCGCTTCGACCTGCGGCCGGCCCTCTGCGGAGATGTAGGTGTGGTAGACGAGATCGGCCGGCGTCATGTCGATGCTGCCTTCGACACGCGCGAAGCCGCCACCCAGCGCGCGGGCCAACGCACGCAGCAGCGTCGTCTTGCCCACGCCGACATCACCTTCCAGCAGCACGTGTCCGCGTCCGAGCATGCAGAGCAGGCATTGTCGAATCACGGTCTGCTGACCAAGGATGATCCGGTTCAGATCGCGTTCGGCTCGCAAGACACGATCACGCAGCGCATTCAGCGCTTCTTCATTCATTTCAATCACCTGGTCGTCGCTCGATACCCGAACGAACCGCCGGTCCGTTCGGGCTTCAACTGCTTCTGCGAGTTGCTTGTTCCGGTACCCATGGTCTCTCGTGCTCGGGAGATCATGGGTTCATGTGGTCTTTGGCACTCGCGCGCAAATTATGGAATCTCTCCTGTCACTGGTTCGACCCCTCGTCGTGCTCGAGTCTCGTCGATCGATCTCACATTATTTTTCTTGTGGTCCTGCACCATTGTCATCGGAGTTCCACCCGGCGTGTGCCGCAATGACGATGTCACGACCATGATGCATTGCAGCACGGCCGACCGACGTCCGATGGCGCGCTTCTCAGTTCCTGATAGCGGACTAACGCAATCTTCTGACGGTGTCAGAAACGCCTTCGTACACTTCGACCATTGACAGCTTAATGAACTTGTCAGAATCAATTGCGGAGATATACTTGCGGCGGCCCGACTATTCTTTGGCCACCCAAATGAGACGAGGAGTCAATATGTCGCAACTCAGGAAACCCGCGCTTGCGCTGGTGGTCGCCGGTGCCCTCGCCGTGCCCGGCCTGACAATGGCAAATTCGGATGTAGAGAAGAACATCGCCAACCCGAACAACTGGGCCATGCAAGCCGGCGATATGTTCAATCAGCGTTACAGCAAGCTTGACCAGATCAATCGTACCAATGCCAAGAACATGCAGGTCGCGTGGACCTTCTCCACCGGTGTGCTGCGTGGCCATGAAGGGTCGCCGTTGGTGGTCGACGGCGTGATGTTCCTGCACTCGCCTTTCCCCAATCGCGTATTTGCGATCAATCTCGACAATCAGGAAATCATCTGGAAGTACACGCCGAAGCAGGATCCTGCGGTGATTCCGCAGATGTGCTGCGACACGGTCTACCGTGGCCTGGCCTATGCCGAAGGAAAAGTGTTCCTTCAGCGTGCCGACAGCGTGCTCGAGGCGCTGGACGCAAAGAACGGCAAAGTTCTCTGGTCGGTTACGAATGGCGATCCGAAACTGGGTGCCGTGAATACCAATGCGCCGCACGTGTTCAAGGACAAGGTCATCACGGGCATTTCCGGTGGCGAATGGGGAGTTCGTGGTTTCCTGGCCGCCTATGACATCAACACCGGCAAGCAGGTATGGAAGGGCTACAGCACGGGCCCCGACGCCGAGATGCTGATCGATCCCGCCAAGACGATGACCTGGACCGACGGCAAGCTCGCGCCGGTTGGTGCGGACTCTTCGCTGAAGACCTGGAAGGGCGATCAGTGGAAGACCGGCGGTGGCACCACCTGGGGCTGGTTCAGCTACGACAAGGATCTGAACAACGTCTACTACGGCACCGGCAATCCATCCACCTGGAACCCGTCGCAGCGTCCTGGCGACAACAAGTGGTCGATGACGATCTTTGCACGTGACGTCGATACCGGCATGGCGAAGTGGGTCTACCAGATGACACCGTTCGACGAGTGGGACTTCGACGGCGTCAATGAGATGATCCTCGCCGACATCCCGGTCAAGGGCAAGAAGACCAAGGCGCTCGTGCACTTCGATCGCAATGGCTTCGCCTACACGATGGATCGCGAGACCGGTGCGCTGCTGATCGCCGAGAAGTACGACCCGGTGGTCAACTGGGCAACCAATGTCGACATGAAGACCGGTCGCCCGCAGGTCGTCGCGAAGTATTCGACGGCGCAGAATGGCCCGGACGTCGTTTCCAAAGGCATCTGTCCGGCCGCACTGGGAACGAAGGATCAGCAACCGGCTTCGTTCGATCCGAACACCGGCCTGTTCTACGTGCCGACCAACCACGTCTGCATGGACTACGAGCCGTTCGAGGTCGAATACACGGCGGGTCAGCCGTATGTCGGTGCCACCGTGTCGATGTTCCCCGCGCCGGGTAGTCATGGCGGCATGGGCAACTACATCGCCTGGGATGCGGGTGAAGGCAAGATCGTGCAATCCAAGCCCGAGAAGTTCTCGGTATGGAGTGGCTCGCTGAATACCGCTGGCGGTATCTCCTGCTACGGCACGCTCGAAGGCTATTTCAAGTGCGTCGATGCGAAGGATGTCAACAAGGAACTGTACAAGTTCAAGACACCTTCGGGCATCATCGGCAACGTATTCACCTACAGCCATAAGGGCAAACAGTACATGGGCGTGTTCTCGGGAATCGGTGGCTGGGCCGGTATCGGCATGGCGGCCGGACTCGAGAAAGACACCGATGGCCTGGGTGCCGTAGGCGGATACAAGGACCTCCAGAAGCACACGGAACTCGGTGGTTCCCTGACGATCTTCGCACTGCCCAACTGATCCCTGATCGCAGTCGAAAGGGGTTTCGGTCCTACCGGGCGGCTCGTTCAGAGCCGCCCGGTTCACATTTGCGCACGGCATTCGGCACCGGCCATGTCACGACAAGAATAGCCATGTCCGTTTGCATGATTTCGCAGTCCGTATAATCTGCGCGCAGTGCTTGGCCGAATCATCGTTCGGTGGTTCTGTATCGCCTGGTGTCAGGCGTCCAGCATGACCCTTTCGTGGCTTGTTGCGGCGCATCACGAGCCGCACTGCCTCAAACGTCCGTATGCCAGCGGCGCAACGCAGGCGACAATATTCGAGAGACTTGCAATGATTCACCGTTCTAGCTTAATCAAGAGCCTGGTCGTAGTCGGCGTGACCGCTATCGCCATGGGAATCGCCCATGCCGACAAGGTGGAGACCGAGTTGTACACCGTGGAAGATGGCGTCAAGGTGGACGAAAAGACTTACGAAGGCTTCAAGACTTGGCGCTCGGCCGCCTGTGACCGCTGTCACGGCGCGAACCAGGAGGGTCTCGTCGGTCCGTCCCTGGTTAACAGTCTGAAGGTTCTGACCAAGGAAGAGTTCATCGCCACGGTGCGTGACGGAAGACTTGCCAAGGGCATGCAGAGTTTCGGCAGCAGCGAGAAAGTCATGAGCAACATCGACGCGCTCTATGCCTACCTGAAAGGCCGTTCCGATGGTGCGATCACCCAGGCGAAAGTCAGCAAGATGTAGGCAATAGGTCGGCTACGCGCGACCACTTCCAGGATCAGATCATGCCCGTCAACGATATGCGCCGCTGGCTGTTCGCAGCTTCGGCAAGCGCGCTGCTTTCACCACTCGTCGCGATGGCGGCCGATGACGACGTCGCTGTCCAGCCGACGACGCTCAGGGTGTGCCAGGATCCGAACAACATGCCCTTCTCGAACGACGCCGGCGAAGGGATCGAGAATCGCATTGCCGTTCTCTTCGGAAAGAAGCTCGGGCTGCCCGTCGAATACTTTTCCTTCCCGCAGCGCTTTGCCTTCGTTCGCAATACCCTGCGCTACAAGCTCCCGGGCGAAGCCTATCGCTGCGACGTGATGCTTGGCGTGCCCGAAGGATTCGGCCAGGTCGCGACGACCAGCGCCTACTACCGCTCGACCTACGCGCTCGTCTATGTGAAAGGCGGCAAGCTCGACGGGGTGAAATCATCCGAAGAGCTGGCGGCCCGTGCCCGCGAGGCGATCGGACCCGGCCGGCTCGGTATTCACGACAAGTCGCCGGCAGCGGCCTGGCTCGCAAAACACGATCTGACCGAGCTGGCCCATCCGTCACCGATCATGAGCCCGGATCCCGCCTACTACCCGGGTCACCTGATCGACGAAGACCTGGCCGAGGGCAAGATCGATGCGGCCATCGTGTGGGGCCCGATCGCCGGTTACTTCGCGCCGCGCGTCAAGAACCTGGAACTCGTCGTCGTGCCGCTGACCTCGGAGCCGGGCGTTCGTTTCGACTATGGCATGGCGATGGGCGTGCGCTATGGCGAACCCCAATGGAAGGGGCAGATCCAGCGCCTGATCGACGAATCCCGCAACGAGATCGCGGCAATCCTCAAGGAGTTCCACGTTCCTCTTGTCGACGAGATCGGTTTTCCGATCCCCGCGACCCGGACTTCGGCTGCCGGCGTGCAACCCACTGCCGGGCGAGCGGACGAACCGGACGCCAGCGGGGCGACCGTCGCTTCGATCGCGCGCACGATATCGCGATGAGCAGAGGCAATACCCGGTGATCGACCGACATCTCTCGTGGCGCGCCTGGATCGTCCTGGCAGCGCTGGCTGCGTTGCCGCCCGCGGGGCGGAGTGCCGAACGGGTCGACAGGGCGTTGTTCGTGCCGCTGCGCATCGTGATCCTCAAGGTCGAGGCACGCCTCGACGATGGTCGGCTGCAGGTCGGGACCGGCGTCACGGTCGCTCCGGGCGTCGTCCTGACGAACTGCCATGTCGTCGAGAACGCGGAAGCCATCTCGGTATCGAAGCGCGCGGGACGCTGGAACGCCGTTGCGCAACACGCGGTCGGGCGCCAGGATCTCTGTTATCTGAAGGTGCCGGGATGGCGAGGGCCGGCAATCGAATTCACCGACTCGCCACGCCCTTCCCTTCACCAGACGACGGCAGCCATCGGGTATACGGGTGGTGTCGATATCTCGTTCAGCGAAGGGGAGATCTCGGCCGTTCATCCTTACGAAAGATCCTGGTTGCTCCAGACGACGAGCGTGTTCACCTCGGGTGCGAGCGGCGGTGCGTTGCTGGATGACCGTGCCCAGCTGATGGGGATTCTCACCTTCAGGCTGCCCGGGCGACGCGACCATTACTATGCCGTGCCGGCCGACTGGGTACGCGCCAGCATGCCACGCGATGCCGACTGGCGACCGATCGGCACGACCATCGTCGATCGACCGTTCTGGCAAGGCAAGCCCGAAACCCTGCCCTTCTTCATGCAGGTCCCGTTGCTGGAAGCACAGCAACGCTGGAAGGCCTTGCTCGACCTGTCGATGGCGTGGGAAAGCGCCGAACCCAAGTCAGCGGAACCATTGCTCAGCAAGGCGCGTGCGCTGACGCAACTGGATCGTCACGACGAAGCGATCGATTCCCTGGTCCAGGCAACGAACGTGGATCCGGAATCGCCACCGGCGCTCTATCAACTGGGCTTGGCACTGCGGGCGAGCGGCAGGCGTGCCGAACTCGACGCGGTGCTTGCCAGACTGCGTCCCCTGGACGAGTCACTTGCCGATGAACTGAAGACACCGGAATGAATCCAACGATGATCACCCGTTCGACCCTGCGGCATCTGCGCCGACTCACGCTGGCATCGATGATCGCGATCGCGGGCGTTGCCGGCACTGCGCTGGCTGCCGACCCGTCCGAGATCACCGAGGCCGAGCGCCTGATGTTCATGACCGACCACCTGGCATCGCTCACGATGCCGGCCACGCTTCACTACGTCACCGAGCGACGCGGCAGCCTGCAGCCTGTCATCGACGACCATGCCTCGCTGACCATGAACGCATCCGGCGATACCAGAGCCGCGAAGGTCGACTGGATGTCCGGTGCCAATCGCCTCGATCTGCCACCTGTCGAAGACATCAAGGGCAACCCGGTACTGCTGCATTTCCTCGAGCGCGAGATCCGCGAGATGAATCGCCTCACGGGCGGCTCGATGAATTACTACCGCAAGCGCATCCGCATGGCGCTGGCGAACAGCGCGGGCGTCGAGACCACCGCCATCGAATTCAACGGCACGAAAGTGCCGGCCAGGCGGATCACCATCGCTCCCTATTTCGATGATCCCGCAAGGTCGCGTTACGAGCGCTTTGCGGAACGCCGCTACACGATGGTCTTTTCGGACTCGGTACCAGGCGCGATCTTCAGTCTTACGGGAGAGCTGCGGTCGGGTGATGGTCGATCCGATACCGGTGAACTGCTCTGGTCGGAGACCGTGCGCTACGAGCGCCGTGAATGATCCAGGCTGGCCCGATTCCCATTGCCATTCGCTTTCCCGCGGAGACTCCAGTGAAATATCCCTCCCACCTGACTTCAATACTCGCCATCGTGACGGGACTCGGCGCCTTCGGTGCGCCGGTCTCGGCCGCCGCAATGCACGAGTTTCCGACGCTCGCCCGCGTCGAGTATGTCGAGCAATGCATCAACGAATTCGATCGACCCAGGCAGGAGTTGATCTACAAGTGCTCGTGCGCGATCGACGTGATTGCAACGGAGGTCGACCACGATACCTGGGTAGGGCTGGAGACCTTCAACAACGCCGCGCCCATCGCCGGTGAGCGCGGCGGATACATCCGCGAACGCAAGGATCTGCGCACCCAGGTCAAGAGCTATCGAGACCTGCAATCGAAGGCACGCAAGGCCTGCTTCCTGCCTGAAACGACGCGTCAATAGCGCCAGCCGTCCTCGATGTCGGCCAACCTGCGCATCTCACTTTCGCGAGTCGCTTTCAGCCTCGCGCTGGCGATGTCGATCTCGTTGGCCGGCGCGCCCGTGGCGGCCGGATCACCTGACGGCGGCACCGAACCGCTGGATATCGAGAAGATCGCGCCGGGCGTCTTCGTCCACCACGGCCGGCTCGAGGTCTGGCATCCGGACAACGCCGGGGACATCGCCAATCTCGGGTTCGTCATCGGCGAGCGCTGCGTCGCCGTCATCGACACCGGCAGCACGCTGGCCATCGGGACCCGTCTGCTCGCGGCGATCCGGGCAAGGACCGACAAACCGGTCTGCTTCGTCATCAACACGCATGCGCATCCCGATCACCTGCTGGGCAATGTCGCGTTCGAAGCCGAAAAGCCCGTCTTCATCGCGCATGCCAACATGGCCGGCGCGATCGCCACGCGCGGCCCGAACTATCTGAAGGCCGTCGAGCGTGACCTCGGGCCAGCCGCGGCCGGCACC
>JBGSTN010000002.1:0-2655 GCA_041736455.1 Burkholderiaceae bacterium
CATGGCCCGCGAGTTCCCACGCCGTCAGGTTCGCGCCCTGGTTGCGCGGGCGTGTCTCGTCGACCCATACATGCACGGCAATGCCTTCATCGTGCGCGCGATAGATCGGTGCCGTCGCCGTGCCGATATCGACCGTGGCCAACCAGCCGGCATTGCAATGGGTCAGGATGTTGACCGGTTCGCCATCCGGCTTGTCGCGCGCGATCTGCCGGATCAGCGCGACGCCGTGGTCGCCTATCGCGCGATTGAGCCTGACGTCTTCGTCGGCGATCTCGGCAGCCAGCTGCCATGCAATACGCTCGCGCTCGCTCTCGGGAACGTTGGCGAGCGAGCGCCTGACGCGTGCCAGTGCCCAGCGCAGATTGACCGCCGTGGGCCGAGACGAAAGCAGGGCCTCGCTCGCCGAATTCAAACGATCGTCGCTCGAATCACCATGAATCGCGATCGCCATGCCGTAGGCGGCGACGGCGCCGATCAATGGCGCGCCGCGCACGCGCATCGCCACGATGGCCTCGCGAACCTGCGCGAGCGTCTCCAGCCGGATGGGTTCGAAGACGTGCGGCAACAGCGTCTGATCGATGATTCCGATCGAGCGGGAGTCGCTCTCGGCCCAGACCGAGCGCCAGGCGCGTCCGTTAACATTCATGGTGGCAGATCCAGTGCATTCCAGGGTCGTCCCGATGGTAACGCGAGGCAGGCGACATGAGCGATGAAGGCAGCAGACCTATCGTGCTTGTTTCCTTCGCGGACCCCAACGAGGTCACGCGCTGGCACGCGATCGACGACGTCGTCATGGGCGGTTGCTCGAGCAGTGCGATGTCGTTCCATGAAGGCATCGGCGTCTTCAGTGGCACGGTGTCGCTCGCCAATCGGGGCGGCTTCGCATCGGTCCGCCGTGAACCTGCCGATGCGGGACTGTCCTGTTCGTCACCATCTCCCGAGGCGTTCGTGCTGCGCGTACGCGGCGACGGGCGGCGCTATCAGTTCCGGTTGCGCACCGACGATGGCTTCGATGGCATCAGCTATGGCGCGGCGATGTCACCGCCCGCGGATCGCTGGACCGAGCAGAAGTTTTCGATGGTCTCGTTCGAGCCCGTCTTTCGCGGTCGCCCCGTGCCCGGTGCGCCGGCGCTGTCGCCGGGCCGGGTACGGCAATTCTCCTTGATGATCACGGACCGGCAGCCGGGCATGTTCCGGCTCGAGATCGAGTGGATCGCCGTGCAGCGGTGAGCACGCATGGCCCGTCCGCGTCGATCAGGGTGTGTCGTAACGTATTCCGACGAGCGTCGTGCGCGGTTGGCTTCGGAATCCGGCGGCCGTCGAGTAGTCGCGGTCGGCCACGTTGATGATCTTGACGAAGGCCTTCAAGCCGCCCTGGAACGCATAGATCGCACTCAGGTTGGCCGTGGCATAGCCACCCAGACGCCGGGTGTTGAGACTGTCGTCGAAGCGGTCTCCCGCCGCCTTGAGCGTGCCGGAGAAGAGCAGGCGATCCCACTGATAGCCGACGACCGCACCGAGCTGTTGCTTCGCCCGCCGCACCAGCCGCTTGTCGAGCGTCTCGTCGACCGGGTCGAGCCAGTCCGCGTTGATCAGCCAGGTGAAACCGCCGGTGCGAGTGCCCAGTGAAAAGGAGACACCGCGGATATCGGCACGATTGACGTTGTCGGCGCAGCCTGACGCATACTCGGGCGTAGCGACCGGACAATCCGGGACGAACACGATCAGGTCTTCGATCCGGTTCCTGAACGCGACCAGTTTGCCGTGCCAGCCTGCGGGACTGCCCTGCGAACGTTGATCCCAATAGGCGCCGAACTCGAGGCTGCGCGATTGTTCGGGCTTGATGCCGGGACGACCATATCCCGGGTAGTAGAGATCATTGAATGCGGGCGCGCGAAAACCGGTTGCATAGGCGCCTCCGATGCGCATCCCCGAGGCGAGCACGTAGCCGTAGGAAAACGTGCCATTGGTCTGCTCATCGAACTGGTTGCTACTGTCGCGTCGCAGACTGACCTGGACCAGGTGTTGCCCTTCGCGTCCGGACAGCGAAACACCGTAGCTGGAAGTCCTGCGTTCGTCGGCGCCGCCCGCGCCATAGTCATCGGCCGTGACGCTCTGCGTGAGACGGTCATAGCTGAGCCGGAAATTCACGCCCGGCGCGACCGGTCGCGTGACGGCCACCCCGAGCTGATCCTGATCGCTCTCGATGGCGCCGCCGAAACTCGATCGGCTGTCGATGCGATCGGTATTGCGACCAAGCTTCAACGAGAGGATCGATGCATCGGACAGCGCGGTCTCGCTCGTCACGCCGATCAGATCCGATCGCTTGATCGCGCGGGCGTCCTCGAAGTCGCCGTCGTCGAATGCCGAGTCGACCTCGTTGCGCATGAACAGACCACGCAGCTGGCTCGCGGCCGAGAGTTGCGCCGTGGCATGAGCGAGGATGCCGCGCCGGTGGAAACCGTCGTCGTCGTCATTGAAACCGAAACTGCCGGGTCGCTGGGCGTTGAAGCCATCACTGCGAACATCGCTCAGGTGCAGGCCACCGGTCAGGCCTGCACTGCCGCCCATGATCGACCCTCCCAGCTGGCGCGTGCCCAGCGAGCCCAACGCGGCCTCGCCACCGAAGGCCGTACCCGGGCGCGCGGTTGGCGT
>JBGSTN010000006.1:0-2331 GCA_041736455.1 Burkholderiaceae bacterium
GGTGCCGGATCGTCGCCGCCGCCGCCGCCGCAAGCGGCTGCGAGCAAGGTGACGGCACACAAAGCGGCCAGACTGATGGATCGGCCGCCGGCAAGCCGCTTGCTATTGATGACACGCATCGAGTATTTACTCCCCCGAAAAAGACCCGAAGTCTACATAGGCTTACCTATGGCGTCAGGTCGGTTTGAAATTTGGTAACAAGAATTTTGCCTGATCCAACTGCGCACAACCCTGAAATAAGTCACCGACTGCGCGTGAATTCGATCACCGTCGAACCGATTGTGAGAATCCGTTTCATCGCTGGAAGGAAATGATTTCGACAGCATGCGCACACGGGCACCATTCTTGCGGATTCAAAGTGAGCAACTAGTTTTCACTTTCTGGATCAATCAAATGAGGAATCAAATGAAAAGCAGCAATCGAAGTATCGAGACATTGGTCGACCGTCTCGGCGATGCCGCAGAGGCTCTGGAGAAAGCATCGCGTCGATCGTCGCGATCCGCCCGTAATCTGGTCGACGATGCGTCGAGCGAAGCGGAGAACATTCTCGCGCGGGAATGGCGCGCCTTGAAGAGCGATCTATCGGACCTTGCCTCTCATACCGACCTCGAATCGATGCCGGAAGTGAAGGCAGCTGTCGAACGCATGCGCACCACATTCTCCGAAATCGGCGACAGGCTCGAAGAGTCGGCAGAAACCGTACGCCGGCGCACATCGGAAAGCCTGCACCAGGTCAATGGTTATGCTCACGAATCGCCCTGGAAGACAGCGGGCCTGGCCACTCTGGCAGGCGTCGCGATCGGGTTGATGATCTCGCGCCGTTGAGCACGACGAAGCTCGCGCAGACATGACGAGTTCGAGAGGTGAGCGGCGGCCGTTCGATCGCAGGATTTCGATGGTGCGCCGATTGTTGCGGCATATCTTCGGCCGGCGACTGAGTGTTGCGGAAGCAATCGTTCATGACTCGTTGGCCGATGTGCAGGACCACCTCGCCGTCGTCCGCCTCGAGGCGCGAACTCACGCCGATTCATTCGTCGCGGTGCTGCTTTTCGGAATCATCGGGTTCGTTGCAGCATTTGTCGCGTGCCTGACGTTGACGGCATTGGTGATCATTCTGGCTTGGGATGAGCCCTATCGCGACGGCGTCGCCATTGCAACTGCAATCTTCTGGTCGGTCGTCACACTTACCATGCTGCTCAAGGCGAGACAGTCGGCGCGACGGCTCGAACGACCGTTCCGCGTCAGTCGACAGTTGATCGACGACGATCTACGCCTGTTGCGGCGAATCCTGTCTGCCGGAGAGTCCCGATGACGGCCAGCGACACGCAGGGTTCGAAAGCGAGACCTGCTGATTCCAAGACGAATCCGTTTTCCGATGCACGAGAGCTGGAACTGTCGGCGCTGGTCTCGCGCATCGGTGCGCGCCACGCTCGCTGGGAAAGGGTCGGACTCGAGGCCGATGCCGCGCATGTCGCCGGTGCTTCGCATGTCGCCGGTGCTGCACATGAAGCCGATGCCGCACACGCAACGGAAACGACGCCGGGGCCCGAAGCGGACCATGAAACCCGGGCCGGGCGTACCGAAGACGATCGCATCAAGGCAACGACATTCAAGTCGCCGCCATCGCGCCTCACTCCGGTCGACCTCGCCACGATCGTCGAAGTCCGTCCGGACGTCTTTCCGCGCAGCATGACGATGCGCATTGCGGCTAGACATCCGGCGGTGACGGTCGCCGTTGCGTCCGTAGTGGCCATCGCATTCGCCAGGCGGCACCGCAGCCCTGCGCTTTGGCGCGCATTACGGAATCCCGGAGTGATTGCCGGGTTACGAGTGGCGGTGTCGATGCTCGACGATCGGCCTGACCGACGCGATATGCGCTGGTGATCCGACGGGTCGTTGCGGGATCTGCTTCTCGCGAATTGGCACGCGGATCACGGAAGTACGACGACGTGCGACCCGACGGGTGCCGCACGTTGCCAGGCGAAGCACCCTACCGTTTGATGCTCAGCGAGCCTTCGAGTTCCCGTTCGAGTTCATCGTCGAGTGCCTGCGTGCGCGCAGCGCGGATTCTCGCCGCTTCCAGTCGCCGATTCTGCAGGGCCTGACGCGCCAATTCGAGCGCCTCATCGCCGTTGTCGCCCGTCACCGAGTTCGCGTCGTCATGGCTGACGCCGCTCGCCAGGGGGACCGAAGCAGTTCGATCGCCCACCGTCGCGATCTCGACCACGGCGGGCCGCTCGTCCGAGACCGGCAGTTCATCGGTGACTACAGCGGTCGCTGCCTGCACATCGGTCGCTGCCGGCTGCGGGTCGGCGGAGACTGCCGATCGCA
>JBGSTN010000576.1:0-2483 GCA_041736455.1 Burkholderiaceae bacterium
GCGAGGCCGCGCAGCGTACGCTGGGCATGCGTCACTTCGACGTGCAGCTCATCGGCGGCATCGCGCTGCACGAAGGCAAGATCGCCGAGATGCGGACCGGCGAGGGCAAGACACTGATGGCCACGCTGCCGGCCTACCTGAATGCGCTGTCGGGCAAGGGCGTCCATGTGGTCACGGTCAACGACTATCTGGCGCAGCGTGACGCCGACTGGATGGGCCGCGTCTATCGCTTCCTGGGCATGTCGGTCGGTGTCGTGCTGTCGCAGCAGCCGACCGACGAGAAGAAGAAGGCCTATGCGGCCGACATCACCTACGGCACCAACAACGAGTATGGCTTCGACTACCTGCGCGACAACATGGAGTACAGCGTCGGCGATCGCCGCCAGCGCGGCCTGAACTTCGCGATCGTCGACGAAGTCGATTCGATCCTGATCGATGAGGCCCGCACGCCGCTCATCATATCGGGCCAGGCCGACGATCACACCGATCTTTATCAGCAGATCGACAGCGTGCCGCCGCTGCTCGAGCCGATGGCGAGCGAACCCAAGTCCAACGAGGAAGAACCGCCGGGCGATTATTGGGTAGACCACAAGTCGCACCAGGTATTCCTCTCCGAATCCGGACACGAGAAGAGCGAAAGGATTCTCGGCGAGATGGGCCTGCTGCCCGATGGCGCTAGTCTCTACGACACGGCCAATATCCTGCTGATGCATCACCTGATGGCATCGCTGCGCGCCCACACGCTCTTTCAGCGCGATACGCATTACGTCGTCCAGAACAACGAAGTCATCATCGTCGACGAGTTCACCGGCCGCCTGATGGCGGGGCGGCGCTGGTCGGACGGCCTGCACCAGGCGGTCGAAGCGAAAGAGAAGGTCAAGATCCAGTCCGAGAACCAGACGCTCGCCTCGATCACGTTCCAGAACTACTTCCGCATGTATGCCCGGCTCTCGGGCATGACCGGGACGGCCGATACCGAAGCATTCGAATTCCAGGAGATCTATCGCCTGGAAACGGTGATCATTCCGACCCATCGACCCATGGTCCGTGATGACCGCCAGGACCAGGTCTTTCGTACCGCCCGGGAAAAGCACGCGGCGATCATCGCCGATATCCGCGAGTGCCACGAACGCGGTCAACCCGTGCTGGTGGGTACCACGTCGATCGAGAATTCGGAGCTGCTGTCGGCGCTGCTGCAGAAAGAGAAACTCAAGCACAACGTCCTCAATGCGAAGCAGCATGCCCGTGAAGCGCAGATCGTTGCCGAGGCGGGGTCGATCGGCGCCATCACCATCGCGACCAACATGGCGGGCCGCGGTACCGACATCGTGCTCGGCGGCAATGTCGACAAGGCGATCGACAACCTGATGCTCGACGAATCCCTGTCCGACAGTGATCGCACCGCAAAGATCGCGGCGCTTCGCTCGGGCTGGCAGCCGTTGCATGAACAGGTGGTGGCCGCGGGCGGCCTGCACATCGTCGGTACCGAGCGACACGAGTCGCGGCGGATCGACAACCAGTTGCGTGGCCGCGCCGGCCGCCAGGGCGATCCGGGTTCGAGCCGTTTCTACCTGTCGATGGACGATCAGCTGTTGAAGATCTTCGCCGGCGATCGCCTGAAGTCGATCATGGATCGATTGAAGCTGCCCGACGGCGAAGCGATCGAGGCGGGCATGGTCACCCGGTCGATCGAAGGAGCGCAGCGCAAGGTCGAGGCGCGCAACTTCGATATCCGCAAGCAACTGCTCGAGTACGACGACGTTGCGAACGACCAGCGCAAGGTCGTATACGCCGATCGCAACGAACTGATGGAGTCGGCCGACCTTTCCGAACGCATCGGCGAACTGCGGCATCAGACCTTCACCGAACTGTTCCGCCTGCACGTGCCGGAGGAAAGCGTCGAGGAGCAATGGGAAATCGCCAGCCTGCAGGCGGCGCTGGCCTCCGAATGGCAGCTCGACGTACCGCTGGCGCAGATGCTCTCGGACGACCCCAGCATGGACGACGAGGCGCTGCTGGCCGCCGTGCTCAAGGCGGCCGACGAAACCTATGCGCACAAGGTCGATACGGTCGGCAAGGATGTCTTCGGCGGATTCCAGCGTTCGATCATGTTGCAGACGATCGATCAGCATTGGCGCGAGCATCTGTCGTCACTGGACATCCTTCGCCAGGGCATCCACCTGCGCGGCTACGCACAGAAGAATCCGAAGCAGGAATACAAGCGCGAGGCGTTCGAGCTGTTCAACCGGATGCAGCAGCGCGTGCGTAACGATGTCACGCGGGTATTGCTCACCGTCCAGATCCAGTCACCCGAGCAGGCGAAGGTCGTCGAAGAGACCGCGCCGCATTTCTCGAACGTGAGTTTCACGCATACCGAGTTCAGCGACCCCGGGCTGGCAACCGGTGCCGCCGACGCCGCCGCTGTCGATCCCGAGTCCGTTGCTCTCGCGATGCAGCAAGCCCCGGCCCCGGCCGAATCGCCG
>JBGSTN010000016.1:0-2243 GCA_041736455.1 Burkholderiaceae bacterium
GGCGGCGAAGCCACTGCCGGCGATCGATGACATCGAAGCGGTTGCCGTCGCCATGGCCACCGAATCGGCCGCAGGCGCGGCCAGCGACGCAGACATCGGTCTCAGATCGCTGAACTTGCGCATGAAGCGGCGGTCGATCCAGTCCTTCCAGCGCCAGACCCAGGCGCCTTGAAACGACAGGCGGCCGCGTGATGCGACGGCATAGCGATCGCCGGTGCTTATCAGGGCCAACCAGGTACGTTGCGGTGTATAGCGCCGCTGCGGTCGACCTTGTACCGCCGAACGCAGATTATCGGCAAGAGGCCGGCCCTGGCGGACGGCAAAGACACCCGCCTTCTCGACAGGAAAGCCGTCGATCGACGCGATGTCACCGGCCGCGTACACATTGCGATCGGTCACGGTCTGCAAGGTCTGCGTCACACGGATGAAGCCTCGCTCATCGAGCGCGAGACCCGTGTCGCGCAACCACGAGGCGCCGCCCGCCTGAGTGACCCAGACGACCTCGTCCGCGTCGTGGGTCCGGTCGCTCCCGGTTCGCAGCTTGCGGTCCATCACCGCCGTCACGGGTTCGCCCAGATGCAATCGCACTCCGCGCTCGCGGAGGATGTCTTCGTAGCTCCGGCGCACTCGTGCGTGATGCGTTGGCAGGATCTGCGGCGATCCGGAGAAGAGTTCGAAGGTCAGCATCGTCGGATCCCGGCCGAGACACTGCAATTCGCCGCGCAGCCGGTATTGCATCGCCAGCGTCATCTCGACGCCCCCGGCGCCTGCGCCGACCACCGCGATCCGGATCGGGCCCTCCTGGGTGCGAACGCGCTCGAGCAATCCGAGCCATCGATCGTTGAACTGATTGATGGGCTTGACCGGCACGGCATGCTCGGCCGCCCCGGGAACCTGTCCGACCTGCGGCGTCGAACCGATGTTGATCGACAACAGATCGTAGGCAATCGGTGGACGGCCGCGGCATTCGACTCGCTGCCGTTCACGGTCCAGCCCTGTGACTTCGTCGCACAGGTAGCGCGCGCCCGCAGACTCGGCGAGCCGGCGCAGGTCGATGTGCACGTCGTCATACCCGTAATGGCCTGCGACATAGCCAGGCAACATGCCCGAGTAGGGCGTATGCGTATCGCGGCAGATCAGCGTCAGGCGCACACCGGGCACGGGGTTCATGCCGAAGCGCCTGACCAGGACGACATGACTGTGTCCGCCACCGACCAGCACGAGGTCGCGCACCACGGGTTGTGCCAGGGAATTCATGTTTGCGGCCCTGCCGGCAATTCGAAAGAGATCAGCCTGGCGCCCGCAACTCGAGTGACGACCAGGCGGGTGCGCCGCTGCGCGTGTCGTCCGCGTTCACGGCGGGTTCGAGGCCGCGAAACCAGAGATCGACGACCAGGTCGGCGAGGCCGTCGGCATCCAGTGGCCCGGCAGGGTCCCACCACGCGAACGTGAAGTTGATCATGCCCAGCAGCGACATCGTGGTCGCCGACCGGTGTCGTCGCTCGATCCGTCCGGGAAACGCCCGCTCGATCAATGCGGTGATCAGATCGACGACTTCGCGTTCCTGCGCACGGATCGTCTCGCGCTGGGCTTCGGCAAGGAATTTCACGTCGTTGAGGAGACTGACGTGATAGCTGTGAGAGTCGGCATACATGTGCAGCAGGCGATGAATCACCGCAACCAGCGCAGCGCGCGACTGCGTGGTTCCCATCGAATGAACCGGGCCGGCGACTTCCTGCCGTACCAGGGCCTGCAGCCTGAGCGTGTAATCGTCCAGTGCTTCGAAAAGGATCGCCTCCTTGTTCTCGAAGTAGTGGTAGAGCGCTGCCTTCGAGATCTGGCATGCCTGCGCGAGGTCGGCCATCGATGCACTGGCATAGCCCAGACGCGAGAAGGCGCGGGCGGCCAGGTCGCGAATCAGCGCACGCTGTTGATCGTGACGCTCGGCGCGGGGTCTGGCCATCGCGGCGATTCCTAGCGTTCGTCGTAGCTGACGGTGACGCGCTCGGTGATCGGGTGCGACTGGCAAGTGAGCACGAAGCCCTTGTCGATCTCCCACTGCTCGAGCGTGAAGTTCCGGTCCATCCGCACCTGACCTTCCAGAAGCCGGGCCCGGCACGTGCAGCAGACGCCGCCTTTGCAGGCATAGGGCAGATTCGCGCCCTTGGCGAGTCCTGCATCGAGGATCGCCGGACCGTCGTACGGCACATGGATGCGGCGGGTCTTGCCGTCGACGATCAGCG
>JBGSTN010000028.1:0-2454 GCA_041736455.1 Burkholderiaceae bacterium
TGCGCTGGCGGCAGGATGGGAAGCGGCTCGTGGCGGGCGTCAGGTCCGCAAGACACCGGCCGGCGACAAGGTGGCATCGCAGGACGAAACCGACGGCGGCATTCGCGCCTGACGCTTACGGGAGAAATGAACCATGGCACACAAGAAAGGCGGCGGGTCGACCCGCAACGGGCGCGATTCGAACCCCAAGATGCTGGGCGTCAAGGCGTTCGGCGGCGAGACGGTCACGGCAGGATCGATCATCGTGCGCCAGCGCGGCACCAAGTACCACCCCGGTGACAATGTCGGTATCGGCAAGGACCACACGCTGTTCGCGCTGAAAGACGGTACGGTCAATTTTGCGGTGAAGGGGCCGCTCCGGCGTCAACAGGTCAGTATCCTGACCCAGTGAGACTCGTCGGATGCTGGTGACCCGCGAAACCCCGCTGCGGCGGGGTTTCATCATTATTGGTCGGCCCACCACTGACCGCGCCTACGGCAACGATGTGCGATGAAATTCTTTGACGAAGCCGATATCGAGGTGCTGGCCGGCAACGGCGGCAACGGCATCGTTGCGTTCCGGCGCGAGAAGTTCATCCCGAAGGGCGGGCCGAGTGGTGGTGATGGCGGGCGCGGAGGCAGTGTCTATGCGGTCGCGGATCGCAACATCAATACGCTGATCGATTATCGCTACGCGCGCCGCCACCAGGCGCGCCACGGCGAGCATGGCCGGGGTGGCGATCAGTACGGTGCCGCGGCCGACGATGTGATCCTGCGCATGCCGGTGGGCACGGTCATTCGCGATTTCGAAACGGGCGAACTGATCGGCGACCTGACGACACACGAGCAGCGTCTGGTCCTTGCCCAGGGTGGCCGCGGCGGACTGGGCAACATCCATTTCAAATCGAGCACCAACCGGGCGCCACGCCAGGCGACGCCCGGTACGCCCGGCGAACAGCACAAGCTGCACCTCGAACTGCGCGTGCTCGCCGATGTCGGTTTGCTCGGTATGCCGAATGCCGGCAAGTCGACTTTCATCAGCGCCGTGAGCAACGCCCGCCCGAAGATCGCCGACTATCCGTTCACGACGCTGCATCCCAATCTCGGTGTCGTTCGCGTCGGACCGCAACGCAGTTTCGTCCTCGCCGATGTGCCCGGCCTGATCGAGGGGGCAGCCGATGGCGCCGGTCTCGGCCACCAGTTCCTGCGCCATCTGCAGCGCACCAGCCTGCTATTGCATCTCGTCGACATGGCACCGCTGAGCGACAACATCGATCCGGCGCGCGATGCGCGGGCGATCGTCAATGAACTCCATGCCTACGACAGTGAACTCGCGGCGCGCCCGCGCTGGCTGGTGCTGAACAAGATGGACATGGTGCCCGCCGACGAACGCGAGGAACGCGTCGCCGAATTCCTGTTCGCCTATCGAGGATCGGGCGACCAGGCCCTGCAGGTGGCCGATGCCGATGTCCATCAGATCTCGGCGCTGACCCGGGAGGGCTGCCAGGTCCTTTGCCAGTCGATACAGACCTGGCTCGACGCCCAGCGCGTCGACGACGATGACGAGACCCGCGACGTACGCTTCTCCGGCGACGACGGGCCTTCGGCAGAACCGGGGCGCGAAGTGAACGATGCCGAAGCCGGTCGAGACGGTATCGAGGCACCGGACACGGTCGGTCGCGACGCGACCGACTGGCATTGACCATAACGAATAGCCATCCGGGTCAGGACAGGGTTTGAGAGATGAGCGAGCCACCTGAATCAGCGGGCGAATCGCCCGCAACGATCACTGCTGTTTCGACAACCGTCGCCCCTGCCGCCGAGATCGACCAGCCGGTCGCTGCACGGCCTCTGCTCGCACAGGCCAGGCGGGTCGTCGTCAAGATCGGGTCGACCCTGGTGACCAATGAAGGCCGCGGACTCGATCGCGAAGCGATCGGCTCATGGGCGGCCCAGTTCGCCGAACTGCGCCAGCGCGGCATCGACGTGGTGCTGGTTTCCTCGGGGGCCATCGCTGAAGGGATGCTGCGCCTGGGCATCACGCAGAGACCGCGCGAGGTCCATGAATTGCAGGCCGCCGCCGCGGTCGGGCAGATGGGCCTGGCTCAGGTCTACGAGTCGGGTTTTCGCGCCCATGGTCTTCAGACGGCGCAGATCCTGCTGACGCACGACGATCTTTCCGACCGCAAGCGTTACCTGAACGCGCGCTCGACGTTGCTGACGTTGCTGCGACTGGGCGTCGTGCCGATCGTGAACGAAAACGATACGGTGGTCACCGACGAGATCAAGTTCGGCGACAACGATACCTTGGCCTCACTGGTCACGAACCTGGTCGAGGCCGAAGTGCTCGTGATCCTGACTGATCAGGAAGGGCTCTACACGGCTGACCCACGCAAGGACACCCAGGCGGTGCTGCTCGGTTCGGTCACGGCCGGCGATCCGCGCCTGGATGCGCTGGCGGGTGATTCCGGCACG
>JBGSTN010000033.1:0-2739 GCA_041736455.1 Burkholderiaceae bacterium
GAACTGATGAAACTCAAGCAGGGCATCGCGATCGCCGGCACGCATGGCAAGACCACGACGACCAGCCTCGTCGCGTCGGTGCTGGCGCAGGGCGGCCTGGATCCGACATTCGTGATCGGCGGGCGACTGATCAGTGCCGGCGCCAATGCGCGCCTGGGTACCGGCGAATTCATCGTGGTCGAAGCCGACGAGTCGGACGCATCGTTCCTGAATCTCTCGCCGATGATCGCGGTCATCACGAACATCGACGCCGATCACATGGAAACCTACGGCCACGACATCGCGCGGCTCAAGCAGGCGTTCATCGAGTTCACGCAGCGCCTGCCGTTCTATGGCATGGCGATGGTCTGTGTCGATGATCCGCAGGTTCGCGAGATCGTGCCCTTCATTTCCAAGCCGATGACCCGCTATGGTCTGGCCGAGGACGCGCAATTGCGCGCCGTGGACGTGCGCCCGGACGGCGTGGGCATGCAATTCACGGTGTTGCGCGATGGCGTGCATCGCTTCGACGCACGACTGAATGCGCCCGGCGAGCACAACGTGCGCAACGCGCTGGCCGCCATTGCTGTCGGCCATGAACTCGGCGTACCCGATGCGGCCATTGCGACCGCACTTGCCCACTTCAACGGTGTCGGTCGACGATTCCAGTCCTGGGGCGACATCGCGCTGCCGGACGGTGGCCTCTTCACGCTCATCGACGACTACGGGCATCATCCGGCCGAACTGGCGGCCACGCTGGCTGCGGCGCGTGGTGCATTCCCGGGGCGCCGTATCCTGCTCGCGTTCCAGCCGCATCGATACACTCGTACCCGCGACCTGTTCGAAGATTTCGTGCGTGTGCTGTCGAGCGCGGACGGACTGCTTCTTGCCGAGGTGTACGCGGCCGGGGAACTACCGATCGTCGCCGCCGATTCGCGCGCTCTGGCGCGTTCCATCCGTGTCGCCGGCCGGCTCGAACCGGTGTTCGTCGAAGCGATCACCGACATGCCGCAGGCCATAATGAACGCCGCCCGCGATGGGGACGTCGTCATCACCCTGGGCGCCGGTTCGATCGGCAATTCGGCCGCGGCAGTCAAGGAGCTCGCCAATGACTGAGCCCGCGCGCATCGGTTCGCCGCAAGCCATGGGCAAGGTCGCCGTGCTGCTCGGTGGCGATTCGGCCGAGCGTGAAATATCGCTGAAGTCCGGCACGATGGTATTGAACGCGCTGCTGAGGCAGGGCGTCGATGCGCATCGATTCGACCCGGCGCACCAATCGATGGCCGCGCTGGCAACCGGAGGATACTCACGCGCCTTCATCGCTTTGCACGGGCGTTTCGGCGAAGACGGCACGATCCAGGGTGCGCTCGAGATGATGCGTATTCCCTATACCGGTTCGGGCGTGCAGGCCTCGGCGGTTGCCATCGACAAGGTCGCGACGAAGCGGATCTGGAATTCGCACTCGTTGCCGACGCCCTCGTTCAGGCTGCTCCGGGGCGCCGCCGACGCCGCTGCTGCCTGGCAAGAGCTGGCTGGTCCGTGCGTCGTCAAGCCGGTACGTGAAGGCTCCACCCTGGGCCTCACCAAAGTGACGCGCGCGGCCGACATGGCGGGAGCCTACGAACTCGCCGCCGGATACGCCGATGAAGTGCTCGCCGAGCGGTTGATCATCGGTCGCGAGCTGACCGTGGCGATCCTGGGCAAGGATGCACAGGCGCGCGCACTGCCGCTGATCGAGATCCGTGCGCCCGACGGCAACTACGACTACCAGAACAAGTACTTCACAGACACGACCGAATACCTGTGCCCGGCGCCGCTTTCCGAACCGCTGACCGACACGGTCAGGGCCATTTCGCTCGCCGCATATTGCGCGATCGGATGCGAAGGCTGGGGCCGCGTCGATCTGATGCTCGATCGTGATGATCGGCCCTGGCTGCTGGAGGTCAACACATCGCCCGGAATGACCGACCACTCGCTGGTACCGATGGCCGCACGCGCGACCGGTGTCTCGTATGACGAGCTCGTGATGGAAGTCCTGGCGGGCGCGTCTTTGAAAGTCCGCACCGTGGACATGACGTCGCGCACCACGGCGGCTGCGTCGGACGCCGGACCGGGAGGCGCCACATGATGCGCATCTGGCACAACAGTCGGCTGTTGACGCTGCTGGCGAACATGATCCTGTCGCTGGCGCTGCTCGGTCTCGCGGTGACCGCGCTGCGCTGGTTCGGCGATCAACCCAATTTCGAATTGCGTGGTGTACAGATCGGCGCTGCGCCCGGCAGCGGGCTGCGTCACGTCAACCAGCCGCTGTTGCACAAGACGATCCGCAGCAGCCAGTACGGCAATTTCTTCTCGATCGACATGGAGGCCCTGAAAGAGCGGATCGAGACCGTGCCCTGGGTGCGTCGTGCAACCGTGCGCCGGCTCTGGCCCGACACGCTGGTGGTGCAACTCGAAGAACACCGCCCGGCGGCGCTCTGGGAAGACGGGCGCCTGATCAGCGTCTACGGCGAGCTGTTCACGGCGAATCTCGACGAAGCCGAGGAAGACGGCCCCTTGCCTCAGCTTGGCGGTCCGCCCGGCTCGGAGCGGGAAGTCATCGAGCGCTATGCCGAACTGCGCGCGGTCCTCGAGCCCTTGAAGGTCCAGCCGGTAGCCGTCTCGCTGTCGTCGCGACGCGCCTGGAGTGCCAAGCTCGATGACGGCACCGAACTGCTGATGGGTCGCGACCGCGACGTGACGGGCGCCGAGCGGGTGCCG
>JBGSTN010000039.1:0-3495 GCA_041736455.1 Burkholderiaceae bacterium
CGCGGCGCCGGTGCTCGTCATCGCGTGGCAGCCAGCGCAGGTGACTGCTCGCCGCTCGGCCGACGAAGTCGAGCCAGACCGCATGTCGCCGCAGCACGCGTTGCTCCCGGTGCGCGATCCTCGGGTTGAAGAGACCCTGGCGCGAGAACAGTTGGAGCGGGTTCTTGCGCACCCACGTCCATGAGCCCATCTCGAGCGTCAACGGCAGCAGGATCCGATCCGTCCGGGTACGGCCCTCATCGTAGAGGTGATCCCAGAGATCGCCGTGCGTCAGGTACTGGCGCGATTGCGGTTCGAAAAGATAGCTGTGGCTGCCATGTGCCGCATCGAAAAGAGATTTCAGCGCCTGGACCTCGGCGAGATGCGCGATGGGCGTCCGCCGGGATGCGTATGGAAACCAGATCCGATCGAGCCATCCGAATCCGGAATGGCAATCGATCGCGATGCCCAGGCTACGTGTCAGGAGTTCGCGCTCGACCACATCGCACAGGGCGCGACTCTCGAGTTCCATCGGTTCGCCGGCCGGGCCCCGATACCAGGGCATCGCTGCGCTGATGCGCTGGCCGCCGACAAGGAAGGGCACCCTTTCGCACGACTGGGTCGGCCCGTTGCGCATCAAGTCCACCCCGTTGGGGTTCGCACGCGTGCCGAGCCACATGCCGCCGGGATTCACGATCGGCATGAAGACGAGCCGGAGCGTTTCCAGTTGCTTGTGAAGCAACCCATCCCAGCGCAATCGGGCCAGGACGCTGCGCAGGTGTGCGAGCACGACAGCCGTGCCGATTCGCTCGAGTCCGTGCACACCGCCGAAATACCCGACGCCGCCCACTTCAGTTGCCGGATTGCCGATCGACAGCGTATAGACGGGAAAACGTCGAGTCCCGCAATCTACCGTGCAGACCACCCGAACCTCGACATCGCGGCCGGCGTTCTCGACGATCCGCTCGAGTTCGTCCAGTTCGTCGGGAAGCGGGCGACGCGGATTCCTGTCAACTTGGGTGGGAGCCATGAAGATAGCCGGGCCGGCGGCCGGCGATGAACCGTGAACACATCGTTCAGCATAACGCGTTCGCCTGTCACGATCGCGGTTGTCCAGTGATCTCTCGTCGCGCGGAACCACCGGACCGCGGTCGACATATTCCTGTCATGACGCGCGGTTATGGTTGGCGAATGGACACCGCCAGAATCACCCGAACCAGAAGGGAGTCGGCACCCGTCGGATCGCGAGCGCTGGCGCTTGCCATCGCAGTGCTCAGCGGCGCTGTCGAACTGGTTGCGCTTTATCGGGCACGTCGTTCGCGCGCTTCGCAGCAGAAGCCTCGTCGCCCGTGATGGGTTCGGCGCTGAACGATACCCGCGATCGCTGCACTCCCCTGGCCGAATGACCGTCGGCGCATCGTGACGACGGCCATCGCCCGGTGAACCTGCGGGTCATCCTCTGGCACCCGCCTCGTACCACCCCTTGCTCTGGTTCACGACCCGGACGACCAGCAGCATCACCGGCACTTCGATCAGCACACCTACCACCGTGGCCAGCGCGGCGCCGGACTCGAAACCGAACAGACTGATCGCGGCAGCCACCGCCAGCTCGAAGAAATTGCTCGCACCAATCAGTGCCGAAGGGCAGGCGACGCTGTGCGATTCGCCGAGCCGACGGTTGAGCCAATACGCCAGGCCGGAATTGAACAACACCTGGATCAGGATCGGCACGGCGAGCATCGCAATGACCAGCGGCTGCTCGAGAATCGCCTCGCCCTGGAAGCCGAACAGCAGTACCAGCGTCGCCAGCAGCGCGGCAATCGACCAGGGGCCGATCCTCGCGAGTGCGGCATCGAACGCAGCCTGCCCTCGGCGCAGCAGCAACTTGCGCCACAGTTGCGCAATCACCACCGGGACCAGGATGTACAACACCACCGACGTGATCAGCGTGTCCCAGGGCACGATGATCGACGACAGGCCTAGCAGCAGCGCAACGATCGGTGCAAAAGCGAACACCATGATCGTGTCGTTCAGCGCCACCTGCGACAGCGTGAACAACGGGTGGCCGTTCGTGAGTCGGCTCCATACGAAGACCATCGCCGTGCAGGGGGCGGCGGCCAGCAGGATCAGTCCGGCGATATAACTGTCGGCCTGCCCTGCCGGCAGGTAGTCCGCGAAGACGTGACGGATGAAGATCCATCCCAGCAGCGCCATCGAGAACGGCTTGACGGCCCAGTTGACGAACAACGTCACGCCGATGCCTCGCCAGTGCTGCTTCACCTGGCTCAACGCGCCGAAGTCGACCTTCTGCAGCATCGGGATGATCATCACCCAGATCAGCATGCCGACAGGCAGGTTGACCTTGGCGATTTCCATCCTGCCGACGAACTGGACCGGACCGGGCAACAACTGGCCCAGCGCGATGCCGGCGACGATGCAGAGGAACACCCAGACGGTCAGGTAGCGCTCGAAGACGCTCATCGGCGCCGGAGCGTCGGCATGCGCAGGCAACACGGTCGTGCTCATGTCTGGTTCCGATTCGTCGTTCGGCTGCCGCCGATCCAGACCAGCGCGGCCTCGAGGTCAGCGGCATGGCCGGGCTGGTTCATGAGCCCTGAGCAATCACGGACAGCGCCGAGATGCCTGTGCCGATGAACGAAGAGCCGCCGGTCTCGTTCGATATGATGACTCAGCAACAGGCGCCCGGCGATTCGGTGACGGTGCCGATCGACTTGCCAGGAGACATCGCCGCACAGCAGGCGGATGATTCTGGCGCGATGCTCGCCGCGGGTGCGCAGCAGGCCGGCGCAGTGTTCGCCACTTGACCCTCGCTGAAGACCGGAATGTTGCCCAGCGTATGGAAGTGCTCCCACGCAATGCCCTGCGGGTCGGTGACCCAGTGCTTCTCGCTGCGCGCATAGCAACACGTGGTTTCGCCTTCGTCGAGCAAGACCATGTCCGCGGCTTGGGACCGCGCCTTCATCGCCACGAGTTCCTCGGCGTCGTCGGTCTGGAAACCGAGATGATCGATGCCGGCCCTGCTGCCACGGGTAGAGATGGCGAAATTGATGCGAGGATCCTCGAGCATCCACTTCGCATAGTCGGCTTCGACGCGCGACGGTTCGGCTTCGAAGAGCGTGGAATAGAAACCGATGCTCTTGTCGAGATCCTCGACATGGACATGAACGTGGAATCGTTTCATGGGGTTCTCCGGGTCAACAGGTGGTTCGGCGCTTCGCCTTTCCGGGCGCACAAGGCTCACCCATGCAACAGTGATCGGTGAGATAGGCCAGCAATTCGTTCATGCGCGAAAGCGAGGGACGATAGTGCAGATTGCGTCCCTCGCGCTCGACACTGGCCAGGTCGGCATGAACGAGTTCCTTCAGGTGGAAGGACAAAGTCGAGCCTGGAATGTCGAGCATCGCCGAGAGCGCGGTCGGCGTCATGCCCTCGGGACCCGCGCCGACCAATGCGCGGAAGACGCGCAGACGGGCACCCTGCGCGAGCGCGGCGAGG
>JBGSTN010000087.1:0-3496 GCA_041736455.1 Burkholderiaceae bacterium
GCCACCCGCGCGCCGTTGCCGCTGGTCAACAAGAATCAACACGTCAACGCGTCTCCCGTGGCGCCGGCCCCCGGGCAGATGCCCGATCCGAATCGTCCGCTGTACCGGGAAGAACAGGCGGCGCAAGCCAAGGCGAGTGTCGATCCAGCGGCCAGTGCCAATCCCGATGCGGCGCCGATCATCGCTGCAGTTCCGAGCAATGCACCCACGGCGACGACCACCTACCTTCTGCAGGCCGGTGCTTTCCGGGCGCAGAGCGAGGCCGACGGGATGCGCGCCCGCCTCGCACTGATCGGATTCGAAGCCGGTGTCGAAACCGCGCGCATCGACAATGAAACGATCTATCGGGTGCGGCTCGGACCGTACGGCGCACTCGACACGATGAACCTCGCCCGGGCCAAGCTTGCCGACAACGGCATCGAGGCATCGGTCGTACGGCAACAGTAGAACGGGGCGAAGCCCGAAGTCCCGAGACCTGGGTCGCGAGATCCGGAACGGCGAATTCGTCCGCAGACTCCAGCATTCCGAAAGGTCGGCGAACGGGTCATCCAGGTTCCCTCAGCAGACGTTCCCCCCAAGGCTTCCTCAACCAACGACAGAAGGATCCACCATGCGCAAACGTCATTTCATCAAGAGCACGGCGGTGCTGGCCTCGGCCTCGGTGCTCGCACCAGCGTGGGTGTCGGCAGCGACGGAACTGCGCGCGGGCAAGGAATACCGGCTGCTGGAACCACCGCAGCGTCCCGAAGTCGGCAGCGGCAAGATCGAAGTCGTCGAGTTCTTCTGGTATGCCTGCCCGCACTGTTTCGCGCTCGAACCGGTCCTCGAGGCCTGGGCCGAAAAGCTGCCCGCCGATGTGGAGTTGCGCCGCGTCCATGTGTCGTTCCGATCGCCCGGCCATCAACAGCTTTACTACACGCTGGTGGCGTTGAAGGAAGAAAGGCGGCTCGGCAACAAGGTCTTCGAAGCAATCCACAACGAACGCAAGCGCATGGACAGCCCGAAGGAGATCATCGCCTGGGCCAAGTCCGTCGGGCTCGACGAAGAGACCTTCACCAAGACGTTCGAATCGTTCGGTGTTCGCACGCAGATGAAACGGGCCTCGCAACAGGTCGAGAGTTTCGGCATCGACGGTGTGCCGGCGCTCGCCGTGGCGGGCAAGTACCTGACTTCTCCATCGATGGTCGGCACCAACGGCCGGGCACTCGAGGTCGTCGATGCGCTCATCGCCTTGGAACGCAAGTCGGCCTGAGTCCAGCGCGCCCCGGGTCTTCATCACCGGTGCGTCGAGCGGTCTCGGAGAGGCGTTGGCCCGCGCCTACGCGCGACGTTTCCCGAGCGTCGTACTGGGCCTGTTCGCGCGCCGACTGGATCGGCTCGAGCGTCTGGCGAAGTCGCTTCCCCATGCGACGTGCCACTGTTTCAGTGGTGATCTTCTGCAATCCGGGTTGCCGGACGCAGCGTCGGCGTTCTGCGAATCCGCCGGGGCACCCGACATCGTCATCGCGAATGCCGGCATCAGTGCGGGTACGGTGACCGGAGCCGGCGGGGACGGCACGGTTTTCCGGCGCATCGTCGCCACCAATCTGACCGCGATGTTCGACACCTTCGACGCGTTTCTACCGGCGCTGCGCGCGCGTGGTTCCGGAACGCTGGTCGGCGTCGCGAGCATGGCCGGCATCCGGGGTCTGCCCGGCTCGGGTGCCTATAGTGCATCCAAGGCGGGGGCGATTGCCTATCTCGAAAGCCTGCGCGTCGAACTCGCCGGCACGTCGATTTCGGTCGTGACGCTCGCGCCCGGTTTCATCCGCACACCGATGACCGAAAAGAATCCGTACCCGATGCCGTTTCTCATGGATGCCGACCGCTTTGCCGACCTGGCAGTCGAGTCGATTGCGCGCAGGCGGTCCTGGAAAGTCATTCCCTGGCAGATGGGCCTCGTGTCAGGGGTGTTGCGTGTGCTGCCCAACCCTGTCTACGACCGGCTGTTCCGGAACATGGGCCGCAAACCAAGAGAGACGCAATGACCCCGCGCATCGTGTCGCTCGTCCCCAGCCTGACCGAACTGGTCTGCGAACTCGGCCTGCGCGACCAGCTCGTCGGCAGGACGGGATTTTGCGTCCATCCGGCGAAAGCGTTGGCGGACGTGCCGAAGGTGGGCGGGACCAAGGCTGTCGATATCGACCGGATCCGCGCGCTGCGGCCTACGCATCTGATCGTGAGTCGCGAGGAGAACGAACGGGCGACGGTTGCCGAGATCGCCCGATTCGTGCCGGAGATCGTCGTGACCGATGCCTACGATCTGCCCGACAATCGGGCGCTGTACGAGCGATTCGGCGACCTGTTCGGTGTGCGAAATGCCGCACAGGCGCTGTGCGAGGCGTTCGATCAGGCCGTTTGGCAACTGATGTCACAGCGCCATGAACCCGTTCCTGTACTGTATCTGATCTGGAAATCCCCCTGGATGACCGTGACGCGCAACACCTTCATCAGCAGCATGCTTCGTACGGCTGGAATGCACACCATGCCTGCCTGCACCGGTGCATCCGATGCGCAGCGCTACCCGGTGATCGCCGACGCCACCTTTGCCGAATTGAAGCCGGCGGCCGTGCTGCTCTCCAGCGAGCCGTTCCGTTTCAGGCCATCGCATCTTGCGCAGGTGCGGACGCTGGCAGGAGCCGGCGCGGTGTGCGAACTGATCGATGGGGAAATGACGTCGTGGTATGGCCCGCGGGCAATCGCGGGTCTGGGCTATCTGGGTCGCTTTCGGAACGCCCTCGACAAGACCCTGGCGAGCAGACCATGACCGGCACGCACCAATCCGCTGCCCGTACGCGGCTGGTCACATTGGCCGCTGCAGTCCTGGTTCTCGCGGCCTGCGCGGGTTCGAGCGGCCCGACGCCTCGGCCCGGCGGTTTTTATCAGAACGACGGCCCGGGCGATCGATCTCAGGCCGAACTGTTGAAAGTGCCCGATCCGGTGCCAAGGGACGAGCCGATCGTGGCGGCGTCGGTCCGCCCGTATACCGTACTGGGCTCGCGATTCGAACCGATGACCGAACGCCTGCCGCATCGTCAATCGGGGGTCGCCTCGTGGTATGGCGTGCAGTTCCATGGTCGGCCGACTGCGATCGGCGACCGCTACGACATGTACGGCATGACGGCCGCGCATCCGACATTGCCGTTGCCGAGTTATGTGCGAGTGAAGAATCTCGAGAACGGCCGCGAGGTCATCGTTCGGGTCAACGATCGCGGTCCGTTCCGCAACGGACGCATCATCGATCTTTCGTATGCGGCCGCTGTGCGGCTGGGCTACGCTGATCGCGGCACTGCGCTCGTCAGCATCGAAGTGGTCGATCCGGCGGTCGTTGCCATGCAGCGTGAACTTGGTCCCGACACACCGTCGCCGGTACAGCTCAGTGCGCGACCGGCTCGCACGCCACGCACCGAGCCCGAGCAACCTGCGCCATCGCTTTACGTGCCGAATTTTCCTGCAG
>JBGSTN010000117.1:0-6501 GCA_041736455.1 Burkholderiaceae bacterium
GCGAGCAGTTGCGGTTCGGCGCCGAACCAGCGCCCGTCAGGCGTCGCGTCGGGACTGATCGCGACGGCATCGCCGCCCCGGTAACTGCGCCATCCAATGACCTGGTACGTCGTGTACCGACTCTCGCCGCTGCGCTTGACGGCGATCCACGGATGGATGCCGAATGCGCCACGCCAATTGAGCGCCCGTGCCCCGTAGACCTGCACGACTGCTCCGGTCTCAACAGCCGGATCAGGTGCCAGTCCGGCACTGCCACGACTGGCCGTACGCCAACTGGCGTTCAAGTCGACCCCACCCGACGCCAGCACTGCCAGCGGACCGAGCAGAAGCAGCAGAACCGCAACCGTGATCGCGAACGGGAAACGCATGACGACGCCCAACATTCCGCGGCCGGCCCGGCCTCGTGGTGCGTGCATGCCTCCCAGGGGATCCGAGCCATCCGGTGATTCGAGAACCTCTTTCATCCGCTTGCGTTCTTCCGCCCTGAACAGGTAATGGTGATCGTGACGAATTCGAATCGAGCGAGTGTAAGACGGGTCGTGTCCGGCTGTCGTCAAGTCCCTTCCGATCGGAGAAGCCGTACATGGCGAGCGGCTTTTCGGACAAGACTGCGAGTTCAGTTCAACGACGTCTGTTCGACCTGGTGCGGTTGATCGACGTATTGAGCACGAATCGCCGCCAAGTCGGGCAGGAGTTCCATGAACACGGAGACGAGGCGCGGGTCGAATGTACGGCCCGATTGTTCCTTCAACCAGTCGAGCGCGTCGTTCTCGGGCCAGGCGGACTTGTAGGGCCGCGTACTGAGCAACGCGTCGTGTATGTCGCAAATTGCGGCGATACGACCTTCGATAGGAATGTTTTCGCCCGCCAGGCCTGCCGGGTAGCCCTTGCCGTCCCAACGCTCATGGTGCGTGAGTGCGATCGCACGTGCCGTGCGCAGCATGTCGGACTGGTGCGTGCCGATGATCTCTGCCCCGATGGTGACGTGACTCTGCATCACGGCCCATTCGCTGGCATCCAGCTTCCCGGGTTTGAGCAGGATGTGGTCCGGGATACCGATCTTGCCGATGTCGTGCATCGGCGCCGCCAGCTGGATCACCTCGGCCTGAGACGCAGGAATGCCGGCTGCCAGTGCCAGCAGGTGGCAACACTGGCTCATGCGGATGACATGCATGCCGGTCTCGTTGTCGCGGTACTCGGCGGCGCGGCCGAGCCTCCGCACGATCTCGATGCGAGTCGCTTCCAGTTCGTGCGTCCGCTCGCGAACCAGATCGGCCAGGGCCAGTGTCTGGTTATGGAGCCTGAGATGGTTTCGAACGCGCTGCAGGACGATCGCCGGATGGCAGGGCTTGTGAAGATAGTCGACTGCACCGATTTCGAGCCCCAGCGCCTCGTTGTCGGCATCGTACTGCGCCGTCAGGAAAATGACCGGGACCGCCTCGGTGCGAAGATCCATCTTCAGGCGACGGCAGACCTCGTAACCGTCCATGTCCGGCATCATCACGTCGAGCAGGATCAGGCTGGGCAGCGGTTGGGCTTGTGCGGCCAGGATGGCGTCCGGTCCGTTCGTGGCGCAGGTGACGCGGTATTCGCTGCCCAGGATGTCGACCAGGATGTCGAGGTTCTCCGGCACGTCGTCCACGATCAGGATCGTGGCCCGTTTTGGCTTGTCCACTACTTGATTCTCCACCTGTCTCACAGAAGCGCAGCCAATGCATCGACGAGTGCCCGTGCTTCATCGAATGCGTAGCGATTCACCTGCCGCTCGATGTCGGCCAGCAGCGGGTGCAGATCGTCCCGCCCGGCCAATGCGGACACCAGCGATTTCGCGCAGGTGCGCGCCTGACTGTCTCGCGTACTCAGCAACTCGCCCAGTCGATCCAGCAGCACGCGTGCATCCGACGACGAGGCATCCACGGGCTGGTCGGGGAGCGTCGCAGGTTCGGAATGACCCAGCCGTGCCAATCCCTGCAATACGCGGCCCAGTTCGTTCGTGAGTTCGTGCATCGCAGCCGTCTCTTGGAGCTGGTTTCGTTGAACGAGTGCAGTTTCGACCTGCTCGGCTCTTTCACCTACCCCCGTGGCGCCAACCAGCCGGGCCAGACCCTTGAGCGTATGCAGCAGGCGGCTCGCTCCGGCTTGATCACCCGCGGTTCTTGCCGAGGCGTAGGCCGCGAGGAAAGCACCCCCGGCACCATCCCGGAAACGTTCGAGCATGTGTCGCTGAGCCGCCGGATCATTACGAGCGTAGATCAGTCCCAAGGCCTGGTCGATGCCGGGCATGTCGTTGCGAGCTACCGAGTGCCCGGAAGCGCCACCCGCAGCATTCGATATCGTTTCACTTAACTTAGCATGCGATTCTGCGACGGTGCCGGGTAACCATTTCAGCAGGGCGCCGAACAGCACTTCGGGGTTCACGGGCTTGATGATGAAGTCGTTCATGCCGGCGCGTTCGCACGCACGTCGATCCTCGTCGAACGCATTGGCGGTGAGCGCGAGGATGGGCGTCTGCGACCAGCCCGGCAGACCTCGAATGGCCTGCGTGGCCTGCATGCCGTCCATCTCGGGCATGTGCATGTCCATCAGCACCAGGTCGTAATGTCGCTTACGTGCCATCTCCAGCGCTTCTTCGCCCGTGACGGCGCTGTCGGCGACCATCCCTACCGAATGCAACAGCGCCATGGCGACTTCACGGTTTATCTCGTTGTCTTCCACCAGCAGCAACCGTGCGCGCGACTCCCGCCGGCGCAGGATCTCCTCGGCGTCGCCTCGACCATCCGGTGGCGGCAGATCGACCGGCAAGATCGCGACACCGCGCTCGATCCAGACTTCGAACCAGAACGTGCTGCCCACGCCCGGTGTGCTGGTCACCCCTACATCGCCACCCATCAGGTTCGTCAGACGCCGCGTGATGGCCAGCCCCAGCCCCGTACCGCCGAAATGACGTGTGGTCGCGCTATCGGCCTGCTCGAAGGCCTGGAACAGATTCGGCAACTTGTCGGGTGCAATGCCCGGGCCGGTATCCTGCACTTCGAAGCGCACATGCAGTGAATCGTCCCGCTCGGCAAGCAACAGCGCCCGCAGCCAGACCGTGCCTGACGCCGTGAATTTCACCGCATTGCTCGCGTAATTGAGCAACGCCTGGCGCAGTCGAGTCTGGTCGCCACGCAGCCACTTCGGTACAGAGTCCAGATCCACCTCGAGGCGAATACCTTTTGCCCGAGCGTCTTCGCCGATGATCGAGACGACGTTATCGAAGACGGTGGAGAAGTGGAAATTGGACGTCTCGAGCTGGATCCGGCCGGCCTCGATCTTCGAAAGGTCGAGGATGTCATTGATGATCGACAGCAGGTGCCTGCCTGCCATCTCGATCTTGTTCAGCCGCTCGATCTGTCCGGGCCGCGGCGCAGCGCGCTGCATCAGATGCGTCAGGCCGATGATCGCGTTCATCGGGGTGCGGATCTCATGACTCATGTTGGCAAGAAAGGCACTCTTGGATAGGTTCGCGTCCACGGCAGTCTGAGTCGCAACTGCCAGGGCGGCAGTACGTTGCGCAACCAGTTCCTGCAAATGCTCCTGATGACGGGCGAGTTCGTCTTCGGCTCGCTTGCGCGCGGTGTCGTCGATGCAGATGCCACTCATGCGCAGACCGTCCCCCGATTCGTCATAGGTCGCGTCGCCCAGGGCATGTAGCCAGCGTACGTCGCCGCTGGCCATCACGATGCGATAGTGGCTGTCCAGCGCCACGTGATCGCGCGCGGCGGACTGCACCGCGTCGATCGCGCGTTCGGCATCGTCGGGGTGCACCACTGCGAGCCAGGCATCAAAGCTGGCGGTATCCTGCCGTGGGTCGAGTCCGAGCAGCCGGAACATCTCGTTCGACCAGATGATCTCGCCGCTACGGATATCCCAATCCCAGAGTCCGGCTCCGCTCGCCCGTTGCGCGAGTTCCAGGCTTTCATGTGCACGCTGCAACGCTGCCTCGTGCGCCATGCGCGCCGAGATGTCGCGGGCGGACACCACGGAACCGACGATGCTGCCGTCGCCGGAACGAATCGGCGCAAAACTGTAGCTGCCGAACCAGGATTGTCCGGTGTCCTTGCGCTGCAATCGGAACTCGACGCTTGCCGCGGTCTCGCCACGAAGTGCCCGCGGGACGGCCCACTGGGAAATGTCTGCCTTTGCACCGTTGGCGAGATAGACATCGAGGATATCGGGGTACTCGTCGAAAGTCTTCAGACAATCCTGCTTGTTCGCAAATTTGTGAAATGTTGCAAAGGCTTCGTTGAAGTCGATGAAGCGACCTTCGGCATCGGAAATGAACACCGCATCGCTCATGCTCGACAGCGCGGCGTCGAGTCTGGCTTTGCTGGTCTGCGTTGCCTCGTGCGAGATGGCGAGCGCCGCGGCTTGTTCGCCCAGCAGTTGCATGCTTCGTCCAATGGCCTGGGCCGCGCGCTGCGCTTCGGCGAAATGCATCTCGCTGCCAGGTGCGGGCAACCCGTGGGCCATGGCGACCGTGGCATCCTTCAAACCATGCACCGAGCTGGCGATCTTGCCTCCCTGGCGCCACGCGAAGTAGATTCCCGACGCGAACAGGACCAGCAGGCCTCCACCGAACCGAAGCAGGTCGCCACGCCACGATGCCATCAGGGTTCGCTCCGGGACCGCGATGGCCACTGTCCAGTGGGCGACCGGTGATCGGCTGAACGCAATGACCGAAGGAATGCCTTCTCGGGTCGAGGCGGCGTACGAATCTTCCTGGGTGGTCTGCAAGCGCTGCAACAGCTCCGGATTGACCTTGCGACCAACGTAGCGCTCGGCAAGCGCAGAGCGGGCGACGGTCGTGCCGGTGTGATCCAGGATGCCGCTGACCCAATCGGCCGGCAGACGCTGGCGCTCGAGCAGCGCGCTGAAGTCCTTCTCATCCATCATCACGCTGACCACATACGCCACCGCGCCGTCGAGCCTGACCGGCGCGTCGATCGACACCGCAGACTGCCCGGTCAGGACGGCCGTGAAAGCCTCTGATATGGCGGGCCGCCCGGTCTCGATGACACGTCGCAGCTGTCCAGCATTTCCCAGGGGCGAGAGCGTTTCGCCGAAATCGCGCAACGTGTTCAGCACGTGGCGACCGGCTGCATCGGTCAGCGCCACACGCGAACCGATCCCGGAAACCTTGATCAGCGCACGGGCGCGTTCGTGGAAGGCGGCCAGGTCGCCTCGCGCGAGGTGTTCGGAACTGGCCAGCGCCGCGGCAAACGACTGGGCGTTGCGAAGCTCCCCGTCCAACGCCAGCGCGAGTGCACGGGCAGTGAGAATGGTACTGCGCTCGATCTGCGCCAGGTCTTCGTGATACAAGCGGGTCATCAGCGCAACGACTCCCGCGGCACCGGGCACCAGGCAAGCCAATACGAGCACGAGCAGCAACGTACGAACACCGGGTCGCGAGCGACCGGCTGCGTCGAACGGGACATCGAGTCGAGCGTGTTGCGAAGCAGATGCCATCAACGGCCACGGAGACGTGTTGATTTCGGGGTGGAGGTCCCTAGCGTCATTTCGATTCTCACCATGCCGTGCCTGACTGGCATTGTTCGCCGCGATAGAAGTCGCAGATCGGCGTTCGCCAGTTTCGCGGTCACGATACAGCGTTTCCAGTGCTTCAGGATTTTGTGTCGCGGGGCAACGACCGCCGTGATCTGCTTCATGGTTCGCGCAGCGACCGTGATCTGCCAAGTGGCCATGAATGCCTGCAAATCAAGTCGAATCCGCCAAGCCTGCCACACAGGTCCTTCGATTCGATGGCGATACACGCCATTCGGACAGCGAATTGACCTGGCAATCGGCGGCGATCAGCGCCGAGTTCCGTTAACGGCCGCGGGCGCATCGGTTGTGGTGTTATCGACCCATTGCAGGCGATCGAGCGACGTTCGACCGCCTCGTGCTTGATATTCTTGACGGTCTGAACCAGAAACCCGTCTTTCCCCGATCGCGCCTCGATGAATATCTGGATCACCGCAGAAGCGGATGCCTAGCCCGGTGCATGTTGGTGTCACGTCATCCAGCCTGGGTTGCCGTGCGTGACATTCACTCGCCTGGCGCGGGAATGTCACTCAGGCAGTTCCTCACCCGTCTGATCCTGCTCAGCATTCTCCCTGTGCTGCTGCTGGCCCTGTGGCTGGCTTACGACAACGTGCAGAAGCACCGTGCCCAGCAGGCGCGAGAAGCCGCGCAACTCACCCGGAACCTTTCATCCGCGATCGACCAGTACCTCGAGATCCGGATCCGTGCGCTCAACATGTTCGCCGTCTCACCGCTCCTCGATGATCCGTCGCGGTGGCACGATTTATACGGGCAGGCCCGGACGTTCCATACGAGCTTCGGCAGCCATGTGATCCTCGCCGATGTCGCGGACCCGATGCGGATGTTGTTCAACACCCGCGTGCCATTCGGTGATCCGTTGCCGCCGCTGCCGCGACCCAAGGGCCACGCCGCGGCACC
>JBGSTN010000190.1:0-3822 GCA_041736455.1 Burkholderiaceae bacterium
ACTCGCCGAGCGGCGCGCCGACATGGACGCCCGCGGTGACCAGGCCTGGTCTCCGAACATGCCCCGGCAGCGACGGGTTTCAGCGGCACTGCAAGCTTACGGCCTGCTGGTCACTTCGGCAGACCGGGGCGCGGTGCGCGATCTGCGCGGCCTTCGTCGGGTGAAGCAGGCGCTTGCATGACGACTCCACACGTGGCTGCATTGTGCAAGACAACCACGAACATGACGATGCTTCACATGAAGATGCTTCACATGACGACCATGCGCCTGATGGCACTGCGCCGACTCGCTCGGCGCCGGTCGGCTCGGCGAAAGCATTGTCACGAAAACGTCATACGGCAACGCAACACTGATTCGATTGACCCACTCTGAGGTGAACGATGCGTAGGAACGCTCTCTACCTGCTCGCCGCGGCCGTTTCGGTCGTGGCCCTCGATGCCCACGCGATGGACCCGCGATATCAGGACGCCGACGGTGACCTGGTGGCCGATGCGCCGGCCGATCCGGCAAAACTCATCGATCCCAATCCCCTCGTCTTCGCGTACACGCCCGTCGAAGATCCGGCCGTGTACGCGAAGGTCTGGGAGGGCTTCGTCGCGCACCTCGCGAAGGAGACCGGCAAGAAGGTCCAGTTCTTTCCGGTCCAGAGCAACGCGGCGCAGCTCGAAGCCATGCGCGCCGGTCGTTTGCACGTGGCAGGCTTCAACACTGGTTCCAATCCACTGGCGGTGAATTGCGCGGGCTTCGTGCCGTTCACCTTGATGTCGTCGAAGGACGACCGCTTCGGTTACGAGATGGAGATCATCACGCACCCGGGCAGCGGCGTGGACAAGGTGGAAGACATCAAGGGCAAGCGCATGGCATTCACTTCCGAGACGTCGAACTCGGGCTTCAAGGCGCCTTCGGCACTGCTGCGCGAGCAATTCAAGATGGAGTCCGGCAAGGACTTCACACCGGTATTCAGTGGCAAACACGACAATTCCATCCTCGGCGTGGCCAACAAGGACTACCCGGCCGCTGCCATCGCCAACTCGGTGAAGCTGCGCATGGAAGCGCGCGGTGTGGTCAAGCCCGAGCAGACCAAAGTCATCTACAAGTCGCAGACCTTTCCCACCACGGGCTACGGTTATGTCCATAACCTGAAGCCCGAGCTGGTCGAGAAGATCAAGAAGGCCTTCTTCGAGTTCAATTGGGAGGGCACAGCGCTCGCCACGGAATTCAACAAGGCCGAGCCGCCGCAGGAGAAATTCATGCCGATCACCTACAAGCAGCACTGGCAGGTCGTGCGTGACATCGACAGCGCGATGGGCGTGAGCTACGCGTGCAGGTGATGGAGATGAGGCGTTCGTACGATGCTTGAACTTCGCGATCTGACCAAGCGCTACCCCGGGGGTGACCCGGCGCTGACGAACGTCAACCTGCGCGTGGCGGCCGGTGAAGTGCTGGGCCTGATCGGTCCCTCGGGGGCCGGCAAATCGACGCTGATCCGCTGCGTGAATCGCCTGGTCGAACCCACGGCCGGATCGATCGAATTCGACGGTCAGGATCTCGGTGGGCTCGGCGCATCGGCGCTGCGGCGCGCTCGGCGCCAGATCGGCATGATCTTCCAGGAATACGCGCTGGTCGAGCGGCTCACGGTGATGGAGAACCTTCTGTCGGGTCGCCTCGGCTATTGCGGCTTCTGGGCCAGCTGGTTCCGGCGTTTCGACGGGCAGGACATCGCGCGGGCCTACGAGATGCTCGACCGGGTGGGGCTCGCCGGCATGGAGAACAAGCGCGCCGATGCGCTGTCGGGCGGCCAGCGCCAGCGCGTCGGTATCGCCCGTGCGCTGATGCAGAGCCCCAAGCTTCTGCTCGTCGACGAACCGACCGCCAGTCTCGACCCCAAGACCTCGCGCCAGATCATGCGGCTCATCCTCGAGCTTTGTCAGGAACGCGGACTGGCCGCCATCGTCAACATCCACGACGTGGTGCTGGCGACCGAGTTCCTGCCGCGGATCGTGGGCCTGCGTGGCGGTCATGTGGTGTACGACGGGGCGGCGCAGGGGGTGGACCGGACCGTGCTCACGCAGATCTACGGCGACGAAGACTGGACGGCCATCAGCAACCGCATGCAGGAAACCGTCGACGCTGCCTCGCACCGGCGCGATCGAGAACTACCCATCGTGTCGGCGACATGACCGCGACGGTCGCGTACCCGCGCCAGTGGAAGAAGCCCGCGTTTATTGCGAACCGGTTCACACGCTTCTCACTCTATGCGGGCATTGCACTCTATCTGGTGCTGGCCTTCGCTTCGCTGGACATCAACTGGGCACGCATCAGCCAGGGCCTGGAACGCGGCTGGGCTTTCGTGCTGGGCTTCCTGCAACCGGACTTCCTGAGCCGCTGGGACGACATCGTCGTCGGATTCAGCGAGAGCCTGACCATGACGGTGACGTCGACCGCGCTCGGCGTGGCGCTGTCGATTCCAGTGGCGGTCGGCGCGGCGCGGAATCTGGCTCCGTTGTGGATCTATCTGGGCTGCCGGGCGTTCATCGGCATGTCGAGAACCCTCAACGAAATCATCGTGGCCATCTTCCTCGTCGCCATGTTCGGGTTCGGTCCGTTCGCCGGCTTCCTGACGTTGACGTTCGCCACGATCGGTTTCATGGCCAAGCTGATGGCCGAAGACATCGAGGAGATCGAGGCGTCGCAGCTCGAGGCAATGCGCGCTACCGGGGCTGGCTACCTGCAAGTGCTCGACTTCGCCGTCCTCTCGCAAGTCATGCCCCGGCTCGTGGGTCTGTCGCTCTACCGGCTGGACATCAACTTCCGCGAATCCGCAGTCATCGGCATCGTGGGCGCCGGCGGCATCGGCGCCACACTGAACACCGCGATGGACCGCTACGAATTCGATTCGGCTGCCGCGATCATCATCGTGATCATCGCGATCGTGATGATCGTCGAATACAGCTCGGGCTGGCTGCGCCAGCGAATCCAGTGAACAGTGACACCCGGCCGATAGATACCGCCGCCTGGCGCCGACGAACCACGAAGGCCGAACTGCTGACGTTCTCCGGCTGGGTCGTCGCCCTGGCGTTCGTGTCCTGGGCCTTCCAGGTGATGACGAAGGACACCATCTGGTCTTTCGTGGCCGACGCGCCGACACAGGCCCAGGACATCGGCGGGCGCATGATTCCGCCGGCCTGGGATTTCATTCACGAACTGTGGTGGCCGCTCTGGGAGACGATCAACATCGCCACCCTGGGTACATTGATCGGCGTCATACTCGCGATCCCGGTCGCATTCATGGCGGCGCGCAACACGACACCCGACGCGCGTTTCGTCCGGCCGATCGCGCTGCTGGTGATCGTGTCGTCGCGCTCGATCAATTCGCTGATCTGGGCGCTGCTGCTCGTTTCGATCCTGGGGCCCGGTGTGATGGCGGGCATCATCGCCATCGGACTGCGCTCCATCGGCTTCGTGGGCAAATTGCTATACGAGGCGATCGAGGAGATCGACGCGAACCAGGTCGAGGCGATCCAGGCCACGGGCGCGAGCACCGTGCAGACGATGGCATGGGCGATCGTTCCGCAGGTGGCGCCCACGCTGGCCGGCGTGAGTGTGTTCCGGTGGGACATCAACATCCGCGAATCCGCCGTGCTCGGCCTGGTGGGTGCAGGCGGCATCGGCGTCAAACTCGAAGCCGCCCTCGGCACGCTGGCCTGGCCCAAGGTAACGACCCTGTTGCTCGTGATTCTCGCGACCGTCGTCGTCAGCGAATGGATCACGGCCCAGGTGCGGCGAAAGCTGATCTGAACGGACCAGGCGCAGCCTGAAGGA
>JBGSTN010000199.1:0-8207 GCA_041736455.1 Burkholderiaceae bacterium
ATGGTCATCCGCAATCGAGAGCGATCTGGGCCGGCGTCGCCCGTCGTCTCGCCGAGCGATACACCGTGGTACTCAGTGATCTGCGCGGCTATGGCGATGCGGGAAAGCCCCTGCCGTACGATGGCGAGCCGGCCCACGCAGCGGCCAGCAAGCGATCGATGGCGCTCGACCAGGTCACGATGATGGACGCGCTGGGTCACGCCTCATTCGCGCTCGCCGGTCACGACCGCGGTGCACGAGTCGCACACCGATTGGCGCTCGACCACCCGCACGCGGTATCCCGCCTGATGCTGCTCGATATCGCCCCCACGCTGGACATGTTCGAACAGGCCGACATGGCGCTGGCAATGGCGTACTGGCACTGGTCGTTCCTCGCCCAGCCGGAACCGCTGCCCGAGACGCTGATAGGCGCGAATCCGGTCTTCTACCTGGAGCAGTTGATGGGCAATCGCAGTGCGGGCCTGGCGCCTTTCGTTCCAGACGCATGGGCCGAATACGTGCGATTCGCCTCGGATCCTGCCACCGTCCATGCGATGTGCGAGGACTACCGCGCGGCAGCCACGATCGATCTCGACCACGACCGGAAGTCGCGCGGCGACGGTTTGCGGATCGAATGCCCGGTACGCGTGCTGTGGGGCGCTCGAGGTGTCATCGGCAGACTGTTCGAGCCGCTCGCTCTCTGGCGCGCCGCCACCGGCCCGGACTGGCCGGTCGACGGCCATGCGCTACCTTGCGGACACTACATTCCGGAGGAGGCACCGGCCGAGTTGCTGGCGCAGATCACCGATTTCTTCCCGGACAAACCCCCTACATACCAGGAGCAACCATGAGCAGACACCGTATCGCAGTGATTCCCGGCGACGGTATCGGCAAGGAAGTGATGCCGGAGGGACTTCGCGTGCTCGAGGCGACGGCTCGCCAGTTCGATATCGATATTCACTTCGACCATTTCGATTTCGCCAGTTGCGATTACTACGTGAAGCACGGCAAGATGATGCCCGACGACTGGAAGGACCGGATCGGTGGGCACGACGCGATCCTGTACGGTGCGGTCGGGTGGCCCGATACCGTGCCCGATCACGTTTCGTTATGGGGCTCGCTGCTCCTGTTCCGGCGCGAATTCGATCAATACATCAACCTGCGCCCGGTGCGCCTGATGCCGGGCGTGCCGTGTCCGCTGGCCGACCGAAAGCCCGGCGACATCGACTTCTATGTCGTTCGCGAGAACACGGAGGGCGAATATTCGTCGGTCGGTGGACGAATGTTCCCGGGAACGGATCGCGAGATCGTCCTGCAGGAATCGATCTTCACCCGTCACGGCACCGATCGGGTGTTGCGATATGCCTTCGAGTTGGCACGCAAGCGCAAGAAGCAGTTGACGTCGGCCACCAAGTCGAACGGCATCTATATTTCGATGCCCTATTGGGACGAGCGTGTGGAAGCGATGCAGGCGTCCTATCCGGACGTTGCCGTGAAGAAGTTCCACATCGATATCCTGACCGCACATTTCGTTCGCAATCCGCATTGGTTCGACGTCGTCGTGGCGAGCAACCTGTTCGGCGACATCCTGTCGGACCTGGGACCCGCCTGTACCGGTACGATCGGCATCGCGCCGTCGGGAAACATCAATCCCGAGGGCGACTTTCCGTCGCTGTTCGAACCGGTGCACGGCTCGGCGCCGGATATCGCCGGCAAGGGGATCGCGAACCCGATCGGACAGATCTGGTCGGCTGCGATGATGCTCGATCACCTGGGTCATCACGACGCACACGATGCGCTGCTGCGTGCGATCGAAACCGTGACGGCCGAGGGACCGCGCACGCCCGACATGGGCGGCAATGCCAGGACGGGCGATGTCGGCAAGGCGATTGCTGAACTGATGAATCGATAGGTCGGGGCGGCTGGAAGAATGGCCCGGTCTGCGCGCTATTTCTTCGCACCCCGAAGGTGCGCGGCAGCACGCCGCAGCGCAACATGGCCGCCCATTTTGAATCTTCACTTTCTGCGGTAATATCCGTTCGGTTCACAAGAAGGTCGCTCTGATGAGCGGCCCCTTGCAGACTGCCATCCAGGGGGGTGACTGATCTGCGCGGCGATCGAAACGGTTGCTGCATTCGAAGCCCGGCCTTGCCGGGCTTCTCTTCATCCGGACCCGATTCGTTCCATGGCTCGCTCGCCGGCCCACTTCGATGACTGAACAGTCCCGTCCCGACACAGCAGCGAATCTGCGCCTCGAACTGCGCCAGCCCGACGATTGGCATCTTCACCTGCGCGATGGCGCGGCGATGCAATCGGTCGTCGGCGCGACAGCCCTGCAATTCGCCCGCGCGATCATCATGCCGAACCTGCGTGTTCCGGTCACGACCGTCACGCAAGCCATCGCCTATCGCGAACGCATCCTCGCGGCACTCGCTGCCGCGATACCCGGGAATCGGTTCGATCCGCTGATGACGCTATACCTCACCGATCGAACTGATCCTGCCGAGATCGTGCAAGGTGCCGCGCGCGGTGTCGTTCATGCCGTGAAGCTCTACCCAGCGGGCGCCACCACGAATTCGGAAGCAGGGGTCACCGATCTGTCCCGGGTGAGCGCTGTTCTCGAAGCATTGCAGTGGTCAGGGTTGCCGCTGCTCGTGCACGGCGAGGTGACCGACGCACGGGTCGATGTATTCGATCGCGAAGCACGGTTCATCGATGACGTGATGATTCCGCTACGACGACAGTTTCCCGCCCTGCGGATCGTGTTCGAGCACATCACGACCGAACAGGCGGCGCATTACGTACGTGATGCCGAGGGAGAGATTGGCGCGACGATCACGCCTCAGCATCTGCTCTACAACCGCAACGCGATCTTCTCCGGCGGTCTGCGTCCCCACTGGTATTGCCTTCCCGTGCTCAAGCGCGAACATCACAGGCTCGCACTGGTCGCCGCGGCGACGTCGGGCAATCCGCGCTTTTTTCTCGGTACCGACAGCGCGCCGCATGCCTCGTCGCTTAAGGAACATGCGCGCGGATGTGCGGGGTGTTACAGCGCTCCCTATGCGATGGCCTTCTATGCCACGGCCTTCGAACGCGCCGGTCGGCTCGACCGGCTCGAATCGTTTGCTTCCGTGTTCGGCGCGCAGTTCTACCGCCTGCCGCTCAACGAACGTCGTGTCGCGTTGGTCCGTGAGCGCGATACGGTTGCCGAACGTCTCGCTTTCGGCGACGCAGACATCGTGCCATTGGGAGGCGGTGAAACGATCGACTGGCGCTTCGAAACGGCGCACGCCTGACGCGTCATCGGGTCTGCGGGTCCGTCCAGGCGGTGCGCTCCTGTTCCGTCCTCGTGCCGTGCGGGCGCGGCCGGGCCGCGCGACCGCATGAATCCTGTATCCGCGGTTCGTTGCTCAGCGCGGTATCGTCAACTCGTAACGTACGACGCGATCCGGCTGGCTCGCCACGCCCAGCACGAGGTCGATTCGGTCGGCCTGCACCAGTTCGTTCGACTGCAGAATGATCACGTTGGCATCGGCCGGTTGTGAAATGGTGAAGCCGTTCGGGTCGGGCGAGAAGGACCCGGTTGGCGCGCGCGAAGTCACGACCTGGAACTGCACGACCGACACGCGTTCGCTCGGTGCGGTGCCGTACGGAATGACGACCTTCAGGCGCTGTCCCTTGGCCGAAAGCACACTTGCCGTACCGAATTCCACCGCTTCGACGGGTTGTGCTGCCGCGCCGAACAGGGTGATGAACAGTGCCAGGCCGAAACGGGCGAGCAGGGGGTAGGCAATTGCGTTCAAAGTCGTTCCGTCGCGTGAGGATGTCCTGAGCGAGTCTGGTCCGTGCGCCTAGAATAGTCATCGGAAGCAGGCCGGACGGTCGCTGGCGCCTGATCTACGGATTTGGCGCGGGAGGAAGGTCCGGACTCCGCAGGACAGAATGCTGGCTAACGGCCAGGCGCATGTCGGCCCAAGCTGGCGTGCGACGGAAAGTGGCGCAGAAAACATACCGCCCAAGGTCGTTTCGGCGATCCGGCAAGGGTGAAAAGGCGAGGTAAGAGCTCACCGCAGCCGTGGCGACACGGTTGGCAGGCCAAACCCCATTCGGAGCAACACCAAATAGGCGTGCGTCCGGCTCCGGCCGGGGAGGGCGGTTCGTCCCAGTACGCGGGTTGGTGGCAAGAACGGCCGGGTAACCGGCCGTCCAGATGAATGACCGTCACGCCGGGCAACCGGCGGACAGAATCCGGCCTACAGGCCTGCTTCCACTTTTCGCGCAACGCATAGAATTTTGCTATGCGACACACTTTGCGCAAAATTATTGTCGAACAGACTTACACTTGTAGCGAACTTAAGAAGTTACCTTCACATCGCTACATAAGCTTCTATTTCTATTCGGCCCCACGATCGACGAGGTTTTTTCCGCTCGCCTGCGAGCCCCATGTTGATCGCCTAAGTCCTTGTCATTATTGGAAAAAGCCAAGCTCCGCGCTTGACCCGCAGGAGCCTTTCCAATACAGTTCGCCCGGTGCAGAAATTCGGAGTTTTGTGGGGCAAAGTGGTTTGCCCGCCCGAATTCTGGCAGTTCAAGTGGATTTCGGTAGTTGTCGAGTACGCCGTATTCCTTGTCCTTGACTAATGTCTCAGGGTTGACAATCGGTTTTGGCTATCGATGGACTACACCGGCAAGAGCAAGATCACGCTCGACAGCAAAGCACGGATCGCGATCCCGACGAGGTATCGCGACGCGCTGCTCGAGCAATGCGCCGGCAAGTTGATGATCACGCTGGGACCCGACGATCAGGCACTGCTGCTGCCGATGCCCGTGTGGGAAGACATCAAGGCCCAGCTTACCGACTTCGATCCGGGTCATCCGACACGCAAGCGTCTGGTGCAGAACTCCGAAGAAGTCGACATGGACAGCGGCGGGCGTGTATTGCTGCCGTCCGCTCTGCGCGATCGCGGATTGTTCCCGAATGCATCGCTCGTCATCGTGGGCAATCTCTCGCATTTCGAAGTCTGGGATTGGGACGCTCATCTGGCGCAGGAAGCGGCGGAGCGGGAGTCCATGCGTGAAGGCTGGAAAGTACTGCGGTATTGAAGAATCGACCCGAAAGGGCGTCCTGACATGAGAGGCTTGCACTTGGTGCGCACATGGCCGACTTCGGCGATCCCAGTCACATCCCGGTACTGCTCGAGTCGGCGCTCGCTGCGCTCGCGATCAGTCCGGACGGTGTGTATTGCGATGCGACGTTCGGGCGCGGGGGCCATAGCCGGGCAATCCTGGAGAGGCTCGGTCCGCGTGGCCGGCTGCTGGCCATCGACCGTGATCCACAGGCCATTGCCGAAGCCGCCAACATCGATGATCCGCGTTTCGCAATCGCGCACGCTCGCTTCTCCTCACTCCCTCGCCTGTTGCGAGACTACCAAATCGACCGCCTCGATGGGGTGTTGTTCGATCTCGGTGTCTCGTCGCCGCAACTCGATAGGGCGGAACGGGGTTTCAGTTTCATGCGCGACGGACCGCTCGACATGCGCATGGATCAAGGGTCCGGCGAATCAGCCGCCGAATGGCTCGCGAGAGTCGATGAGCAACAACTTTCACAGGTGATAAGACGCTATGGGGAAGAACGGTTTGCTGGGGCGATTGCAAAGGCGATTGTTGCTCGCCAGTCGGACGCCGGCGGGATCTCAATACAGACAACCAAGCAGCTTGCCGATCTCGTGGCGGGCGTCGTCAGGCGTCGCAGCCGGGGGGCGAAGATGGCCAAGAGCCCGGCAACCCGCACCTTTCAGGCTATTCGGCTTTTCATCAATCAAGAGCTTGAAGAGCTCGCGCTCGTCCTGAGTCACGCGGTCGATCACCTCAGTCCAGGTGGGCGCCTGGTCGTCATCAGTTTCCACTCTCTCGAAGACCGGATCGTGAAGCAATTCATCGCCAAAGAATGTGGTCGGAACGCCGCGCGTGATCCCGTCTCGGGTCAGCCCGTGTTCGAGGGAGCGCCGCGACTGGCGCCAGGCGAGCGCGTCATCGCGGAGGGTGCGGAATCCGCCACCAACGTTCGCGCTCGATCGGCCGTGATGCGCAGCGCGATTCGAGTCACCGGCGCACCCGTGGAGCCGACGCGATGATCCGCCGGCTCAATGTGCTGCTGCTGTTGCTGCTGGTCGCGGGTTCGCTCTACGTGGTCTCGCTCAATCAGCGTTCACGCACGCTCTATTTTCAACAGGACGCGGCCGACAACGAATCGGTGCAACTGGACAATCGCTACGACGAGATGCTGGTTGCTCACACGCAGCTGACGAAAGCGTCGCTGATCGATTCGCGCGCCCGCAAGCAGTTGAAACTCGGCAAGCCGTTGCCCAGGCGGACGATGCACCTGCTGCTCGACGCCGAGACGAAACTGCAGGCGCAGGAGGCCACCTTGCGGTGGCAGGGACGCTGACGATGGCGCGCGCTAAGTCGGCCCGCAACGTGCGCATCGGCCAATCGATCGCGCGCGAGAAGCCGCTGCTCGAGCACGCGCTCAAGACCCGACGACTCCGCGCTGTCATGCTGGTCTCCTTCGCACTCTCTCTGGTGCTCATCGGCAAAGCCGGTTGGGTGCAGATCCATCAGACCGAAGAACTGCAGCGGCATGGCGAGCTCAGCTATACGGAATCGATCGCCACCGCTGCCTCGCGCGGCAAGATCTACGATCGCAATGACATCGTGCTCGCATCCAGCCTGCCGTCGCGAGCCATCACGATCAATCCGCAGCGCTTCGTACTGGCCGAGCGCGAGCAGGTGCTAAAGCTCGCGAAGCTGCTCGGCATGCCGGTCGACCTGATCGAACGCCGGGCCCAACGCGGTGGTGAGCACTTTGCGTATCTGAAGCGTCAGGTCGACGTCGCGCTGGCCGAGCGCATCAGCGCGTTGAAGATTCCTGGCGTGCGCGCCGAGAACGAATTCAAGCGGCACTATCCGGAAGGCCCGATCGCTGCGCATGTCGTCGGTTTCACCGACTATGACGACGTCGGCAGGGAAGGCATCGAATTGCTCAACGACTCGTCGTTGAAAGGCACCGACGGGATGAGGCACGTGTTCCGCAACCGGCTCGGCCGCAAGATGGGTGATTTTCGCGACGACGTCGAGAAGGTGCGCGAACCGATCAACGGGCAGGACGTTCACCTTTCGATCGACAGCCGTCTCCAGTATCAGGCCTTCGAAGCCGTGCGCGACGCGGTGAAGGAACATCAGGCCAAGTCGGGTTCGGTCGTGGTGCTCGACGTGGTGACTGGCGAAATCCTGGCGATGGCGAACTGGCCTTCGTACGATCCCAACGATCGCCAGAAGTTGCGTTTCTCGGACATGCGCAACCGCAGCATGGTCGATAGCTTCGAGCCGGGTTCGACGATGAAGCCGTTCACGATGGCGCTGGCGCTCGAGTTGCGCAAGGTCACGCCCAATACGCGGATCGATACCGGCAACGGCAAGCTGAAGATAGGTCCCGACACGATCGGCGATCCTCACGAACTCGGTGTCGTGACCATCACCGAGGCGATCGTCAAGTCGTCGAACGTCGCCACCGCCAAGGTGGCATTGGAGATGCAGGCCGAGCAGATGTGGTCGTTGTTCAGTGCCGTCGGTTTCGGGCAGGCGCCGGAAATCCAGTTCCCTGGTGCGGTGGCCGGACGCATGCGCCCGTTTCGAAAGTGGCGGCCCGTCGAGCAGGCCACGATGTCTTACGGGCACGGCATTTCGGTTTCGCTGATTCAACTGGCGCATGCCTACATGATCTTCGCGCGCGACGGCGATCTGCCGCCGATCAGCATCACGCGACGCGACGCGCCGGCACGCGGCCAGCAGATCATCTCGACCCGGACCGCGCGCCAGATGCGCGAAATGCTCGAGCAGGTCACTGGCCCTGAAGGGACGGCGAAGCAGGCCAACGTAGTGGGCTTCCGGGTCGCAGGCAAGACCGGGACATCGCGCAAGAACGAAGACGGCGTCTATGTGAAGAAGTACGGCTCGACGTTCGTGGGCTTTGCCCCCGCATCGGCGCCGCGCATCATCGTCGCTGCGATGATCGATGAACCCGCCGGCAAGAAGTTCTACGGTGGCGAAGTATCCGCACCGTTGTTCAGCAAGATCACCGAGCATGCACTGCGGCAGTTGCGCATCACGCCAGACGCGCCTCTGGCCGAGGTCGAGATGCCGGTCGCTTCGTCGAGCGTCCGCCCATG
>JBGSTN010000225.1:0-3691 GCA_041736455.1 Burkholderiaceae bacterium
TGTGCACCCAGTCGGGCGCCGGTGCGATCGCCGCGATCGACGATGAATCCGCGCAGCAGTCGGTCGTGGCCCGAGCGACCGCCGGCAAGATCGGCGAATTGTTCGAGTACACGCTTGCCGACATCAGCCTGGCGCGGCAGAGCAGCGCGATGGTGCCGATCATCGCCGAATCGATCGATGCCACGCCGGTCAGCATCTACAACAGCAGTGTCCTGGCGCGACACCCGCTGAGCGGCGCGAACATCCGGAACACCACCGACAAGCATCTTCTGCAGGGACCGATCACGGTATTCCAGGGCGGCTATGCGGGCGATGCACAGATCAACAATGTTGCCCCGGGCGAGGAGCGGCTCATCAGCTACGGCATCGATCTCCAGACCCTCATCGACGCCGACAGGACCGACGACACCAGCGATGTCGTATCGGTCCGGATCGTCAAGGGCACGCTCGACATCCGGAGCAAGACCGTCAGCGCCCGGCACTACGCGATGAAGAACGGGTCGGACAAGGCCAAGACGATCCTCATCGAGCATCCGAAGAACCCCGGTTGGGATCTGGTCGACACCGACAAGCCGCGCGAGACGACCGACACGATCTATCGATTCGAGAAGAGGCTCGCGGCCGGCGAACAGGCGAAACTCGTCGTCAGGCAGCAGGTGATCAACTTCAATGGGCTGTCGATACTGGATTCGGACGTCGACACACTGCGCTACTACATCAGTAACGGCACGACGCCCCAGTCGGTGAAAGCGGCACTCCAGAAGGCAGTCGAGATGCAGTCGCGGCAAGTCGATCTCGAACGGCAGATCGACGAGCGCAACGAGCAACTCGGCAGCATCAGTACCGAGCAGAACCGCATCCGGGAAAACATGAAGACCATCGACAAGGCGAGCGAATACTATGGCCGGTTGATGAAGAAGCTCAACGACCAGGAAACGCAGATCGAACGCCTGCAGGTCAAGATCGACGAACTGTCCAAGGATCGCGATAACCGGCGGGCGGCGCTGGAGAACCATCTCGCGTCGCTCGACGTCGAGTGAAATCGTCCGCGATCGGATTCACGCGACGGTGTGCCCTAGGCCATCGCCGGCGCGCGTCACGGGCCCATGACCGCACCCAGGGTTGGAAAGCGGCAGCGATATTGCGCGGCGCGATGCTGGGGCTGTCGTCTGCCATCGGAACGATCGGCTGATCGCCGGCCCGGCAGCCCTGCACCAGGCGCTTGACGCCAGCGTTTGGCGATCATCGGCTGGGCATCAGTCTTGCCGCAGACGGGCGTAACGATACGCAGTCTGCACAAGCAGCGGGCTGTGTGGCTGCCAGGCGGATGGATCGACGAAGGATCTGCCCGGCGGCAACTTGTCGGAAGTTCAACAGATCCACGACAACGGAGATTGCGATGCCTACCGAGCACCAGACGATCATCGATCTCGAAAAGAAGTTCTGGCAGGCAATGGTCGACAACGATACTGACGGCGCGATGGCGCTATTGAGCGAACCGGCGCTGATGGTCAGTTCCTATGGCGCGATCAAATTCGACCGTGCTGGTTATCGCGAGATAGCCGAGCAGGCACCCATGGTGATCACTTCGTTCGAAATGAGCGACATGGATATCGTGTTTCCCAATGAAACAACGGCGATCGTGACTTATCGAGTCAGGCAAGTGATCGCCCCGAGGAACAGTGGAGAGACCACCGAGCAGGAAATGAACGATTCGTCCACCTGGATCCGGACCGGCGGACAATGGCGATGCGTGATGCACACCGAGACCCCGGTGCAGGCGACGTCGATGCACTGATTGCGGTGGCGTCGCGGGGTCAACCACGGCGCCGCGGTTCAGGCCGCAGCCAGCATCGGTTTCTTCTGCTTCAACGCCACGTTGTTCTGCACGGCGATGATCTCGGCTAGGATCGACACGGCGATCTCGGCCGGCGTGCGGCTGCCGATATCCAGGCCGATCGGGCCGTGCAATCGGCTGATCTGCTCGGGCGTCAGGTCGAACATCGCGAGCCGTACCTTGCGCGCAGCCGTGTTGCTGCGCGAACCGAGCGCGCCTACGTAGAACGCATCGGATTTGAGCGCTTCGAGCAGTGCCAGATCGTCGAGCTTCGGATCGTGCGTCACGGCCACGACGGCGCTATGCGCGTCGAGTTGCAGAGAAATTGCCAGGTCGTCCGGCATTTCCCTGGAGAACGTCGTGTTCGGGACATCCCAGGTGAGATGATATTCCTCGCGCGGATCGCAGCAGATGACTTCGAAATCCAGTGCCTGCGCCATCTGTGCGAACACACGCGACAACTGTCCGGCACCGATCAGCAACACGCGCCAGCGTGGCCCGAAGACGCTGCGCATCGTTCGCCCGTCGAACGAGAACTTCTCGCCACGTCTGCCTTCGCCGATCTTCGACTCCCCCGTCTCGATATCGAGCGTGCGGGCGACGACCTGATGACCGTCGCCAGAGCGATCGAGCACCGTCTGCGCCCATCCGGTGTCGTTGAGCGGTTCCTGGACGAGACGCAGGTTGCCACCGCAAGGCAGGCCGAATCGAGCCGCCTCGTCGCGGCTGATCCCGTATTGGATCATCGACGGCTTGTCGACGCGTTCGCCATTGCGCACCCGGTCGATCAGGTCGTCCTCCACGCAACCCCCTGAAACCGACCCGACCACCAGGCCGTCGTCGCGCATGGCCAGCAACGCCCCGGCCGGGCGCGGCGCCGACCCCCAGGTTTCGACGACGGTGACGAGCCAGACCTTGCGATTCTCACGGCGCCAGTCGAGTGCCTGTTGAAGAACCTGTCGATCGAGATTGTCCATGGTGACCTCCGGAAACTCTGCTGGTATTCAGATATTGACCTGCTTCTCGAACTCGGAGAAGAAGTCCGCTGCAATCTTGGAGGCGGCCGAGTCGATCAGCCGCGAGCCGATCTGCGCGATCTTGCCGCCGACCTGGGCGTCGGATTCATAGCGCAGCATCGTGCCCCCTTCCTGCGCTTCCAGTCGGACATGGGCGGCGCCCTTGCCGAATCCGGCGACACCGCCTTGTCCCTCGAAGCGGATCGTGTACGAGGTGGGAGGAACGACGTTCTCGAGATTCAGCTTGCCTTTGAAGCGCGCATTCACCGGCCCGATCTTCAGCTTGAGCGCAGCCAGGAACTCGTCGTCTCCGGTGCGCTCGAGCGATTCGCAGCCCTTGATCGACGCCATCAGGGTGCCGGGGTCGTTCAGCTTCTCCCAGGTCTTCTGCAGCTCGGCCGGGATCAGTCGCTCACCGCTCAGTTTCATTTCTTTGCCTCCGGATTTAGGTATTCGCCCATCTTACATGGGGTGCAGCGTGGATTGCCGGGATTGCCCGTACGCTCCGGGCATCCCGATAGACGGTATGGGCCGGCGGTGATCGACAACGGCGGTCGTGGGGCCGCAGTTCGGCGATTCCCGGGCGCACCCCGGATTCTGGCGGAACCGCGAAACGGCACTCGTACGTTCGACGGACTACAGTACGATTCGGGGTCGAGCCCTGGGGTGCATCGACCGGGTGCCTTGAGGGCCATGCGCCGGCAGGGTCAGGGCGCCAGCGCCAGGTTCAGGGTCCGTGTCTGACCGTCGCGGCGGCACCGGCATCTCGGGTCAGGCGCCGGCTGAAAGGGGTGTTCACCGGCACGTCGGTCTGGTACTGGCAGCTCAGGGCGGCACA
>JBGSTN010000233.1:0-2999 GCA_041736455.1 Burkholderiaceae bacterium
AGTGCCGCCCCCCGCCGCTACGCCCACCGTCGCACCGACCTATCCGACTGTCACCTTCCGGTGCGGGGTCGGCTATTCCGAACGCCTGGGCTACGAGACGATCACGGTCGAGAACCGCCTGGCGAGCGGTGTGGTGGGGATGTACTCGGACGCACCGTGGAGCTACGGCAACTACAACGGCGCCTACACGACCGAGGAGATCGATGTGGGCTGGCGCTTTTCGATCACCGATCCGTCGGGCGACTTTTCGATGTCGATCATCGTGGACAAAGCGAACCAGAACATCATCGGCGTGGCGAGCAGCGGCAGCAAGTCGGGCACGATCAAGGATTGCGGCTACCGCCTCGCACCGGGCGAGTACTTTGCCAACGGCAAGCAGATCGAGAGCGTGTCAGCGACGCTGCCCGCGGACCTGGACCTGAGTCAATCGATGGCCTGCTACGACGCTCGAAGCAACCCGCCAGATACCACGCGAGTCGTCACGCTCACGGCCGAAGCGCTAGCGATAAGATCGCAGCAGGGCGACACGCAGGTGTTCCCGATGGGCAATCAGTCAGACCTGCCGATGACGCAGCCCACCATTGCGTATCGAAACACGGTCGGCTACAGCGCGCGCACCTACTACCGACACCGCGACGGCGCGACCTGGTCGGCTACGGTGAGCGAGCTTGGCCTGCACTCGGTCGAGTACTTTACCCAGTCGCCAGGCTATACGGGTGAGCTCAAGTGTTTTTGGGCAGAGGCCCAGTGAGCATCTAGTACAACTGGCGGGCTACCGCCTCTTCGGAAGCAGGTAGCCCCCGATGCGTTTGACCCCTGCCTCGCTGACGCGCCCGCCGAGCAGGAAACGGGTGGCTAGGGAAGCGGGCCGATGCGGTTCCCGGGCTCGAGCGCGGAATCTGAACAGAGCAGACCCGCTCTTGTCGATTGGGCGTGCAGGAACACGGACCACCTGTGTCATACGGCGATGACAATCGGAACCGGATATGACCGGACGGCAAATTTCCCGCCGCTTCCCGGGTGCCCGAAGTGTGCGTCGCTAAACGAAGTCGTACCGCTTTCCGGGGGTGGCCGTATCACTGGGTCGCGGGATGACGCCCGGAAGTGACCGTTTCAAACTCCAATGCAACTTGACCAGATCGGGCCCGAAACTTGCGAAAAAGAACTTGCGAGAAGGAGACAGTAACTAACAGTCAACGACCGTCGGTCGGGATTGTGTGACCGGCCGTCGGCAATCAACGTCCGGCAACCGGTATCGGGCGAATGCTTGCAATACCGCTCGAACAATGTTGAGGTTCTGACATGGCAACCGCTCTCGAGACCGTTCAGCAGATGTATGCCGCCTTCAACCGAGGCGATACGCCCGCGATTCTCGACATGGTCGAAGACGACGCGAAATGGGACGAATGGGAAGACCGGTCGGCCCAGCATGCGGGCGTCTCATGGGTGCGCGGTGGCACAGGCAAGGCGGCAGCGGCAGAGTTCTTCACCGTTCTGGGCAAATTGCGGTCCAGTGAATTCCGGGTGCTGGGCATGATGGCGAGTGACAGCCAGGTCGCCGCCGAGGTCGCGATCGATGCGACATTGCCCAACGGCATTCATGTCAAAGACGAGGTACTCGATATCTGGAACCTCAATTCGCAAGGCAAGGTGATTCGTTTTCGTCATTACATCGACACGGCGAAGCATGTTGCTGCCGCCGAGGCGTGACGGATCGGATCAAACGTCGGCTTCGCAAACCATGCCCACGATGACCTCGAGTACACGATCGATGAAGCGACATTTGCCGAGTCGACAGGTTCTGAACGGAGCGCAGGTTCTGTCGGTTGGACAAATGCTCATGCGTCGAATCGTTGGAAATCAGCGCGTTCGTTGTACCCAATAGCCCGGCTCTCGAGCATCGGGTCGAATCGCGTAAACCACCGTCTCATTTTCTTCTTCGCGATACACAACCGAGAACGGAAAGCCAGGAATGCGCATCCGGCGACATCGTCCTTCATCAGGTTTTCCTGATTCCGGACTTTGCCTGATTCGCTCAAACACTGCAGCGACGGACTCGCGAAACCGACGGCCAGTTCCGGGACGAGTTGCCGCGTAATACCGAGTTTCATGCAGCAACTCTGCCCTTGCGGCAGAGTCCAGGCGAAGCCGTATCACGGGGCCAGCCGCTTTGCCTCGTCCAGAACTTCGTCGGCATCGTGAAGTACGGCCTCGCCACGTTCATACGCTGCCACTCTCTGACGAATCTCGCGGCGCCAAGCTTCCTCAACCTCTGGATCCGGTGATTCTGTCAGCGAGTCGAGAAGCAAGTCGACCAGGCGTTCGCGGTCCTTAGGCGGCAATTCCCGGCCGCGTTGCGCGAGTTCAGTTACTGAATCTGGCACGTCGGACCTCCTGCAAGTCACCAGATTCTACTGCGCGACGAACGAGCTGGCATTCGACCATGAAGCCCAACGGCCGAATTCAAATGCTTTCATCGATCGTCGTGCGTATTCACAGACAGGGCGTCTCCGGCGATGCCACTATCATCGGGCACCCGCCGCGCCGGCCCGACAGGCCGCAGGCTCACGAGACGCCCACGCCCATGACCCGACCCCTGCTGTTCACCCCCTTGAGGATTCGCGACCTCGAACTGCGCAACCGGGTGGTGGTCGCGCCGATGCACCAGTACGCGGGCAAGCAGGGCTTCACCACCGACTGGCACTTGGTGAACATCGGACGCTACGCAGCCGGTGGCGCGGGACTCGTGTTCGTCGAATCCACCAAGATCGACAGGCGCGGCTGTGGCACGGTCGGCGATCTCGGCATCTGGGACGACGCCTTCGTGCCTGGCCTGAAGCGCCTGGTCGATTTCGCGCACGGTTGCCACGCGGCCATCGGCATTCAGCTCGGTCATTCCGGGCGCAAGTCGCGTATCGAGCGACCGTGGGAAGGCGGTCGGCCGTTGGTGAAAACGTCCGGACTCGATGCCCTGGTGCCCGACTGGGACGCCTGGGAAC
>JBGSTN010000258.1:0-3647 GCA_041736455.1 Burkholderiaceae bacterium
CGCCGGATGCCTTGCGTGCCCGGTTCGCGTCGGACGGCCACGTCGAATGGACGCCCGAACTCCTTTCCGATCACCGCAACGGCGCATCGCCCGCGCGACCGGCCGCCGTGCTGGTGGCCATCCAGCACTTCGATGACGAGCCTCGAGTGCTGCTGACGGTGCGTCCGTCGCATCTTCGCGTCCACTCCGGACAGATCGCGTTTCCTGGTGGTCGCGTCGAACCCGCCGATGTCGATCGCATTGCAACGGCATTGCGCGAGACCCGCGAAGAGGTCGGACTGACCGCGCATTCGATCGAGGTGCTCGGCGAATTGCCCCCTTATCGAACCGGTACCGGTTTCGAAGTCACGCCGGTGATCGGGCTCGTCAATGGCAGTCCGGTCTTTCACCTGGACCCTGACGAGGTCGACGAGGTGTTTCACGTCCCGCTGGCCTTCGTGATGGACCCACGCAACCATCAACGGCGTCACCTGACCGATTCACCGGATGTGCGTTCCTTCTACGCGATGCCCTGGCATGACGCGACGACTGGTGTCGAGTATTTCATCTGGGGTGTGACGGCGGCGATCCTGCGCAATTTCTATCGGTACATGCGCGTCTGATTCGGGTGGCGACTCGGGGTTCGCCACAGGCGAACCTGTCGGCACCAACCGTTCAGTCATCGAGTGCCAGAAACAGGCGATAGCGCAGGTTGTCGATATCGCCCGCATCGACCGCAGTGCGCACGGCACAGCCTGGTTCCCGATCGTGTCGACAATTGTTGAATCGGCACTTGCCCAGGTACGGCGCCAGATCCGGCATCGCGTGTTCGCGTTCCGACCCTGAAAGATGCGCGAGTCCGAATTGCTGGAAGCCCGGCGAATCGATCAGCGTGGCATCCGATGCGAGTGCGGGGTCGATATCGAACAACCGGCTCGACGTCGTGGTGTGGCGGCCGCTGTTGAGGGCGGTCGAGATCTCGTTGGTGCGCTGGGCGGCCGCCGGGACAAGCAGGTTCAACAACGTCGATTTGCCCATGCCGGATTCGCCGCACAACAACGTGACCTTGCCGGCGAGATGCGGCGTGAGCTTCCGACGCGCTTCGCCCCCGTCATCGCGCGCACTGATCATCGCCGTCGTGACGCCGAGCGTTTCGTAGAGTCCGAGCCGCGCCTGAATCGATTCGATCGTGGGGTGGTCGGCCTTGTTCGCAATCACCATCAACTGGATGTTCGCCGCTGCGGCCGCGATCGAGACGCGCAACAGGATGTCCTCGCTGAAGTGCGGCTCGGGCGCGATGATGACCGCGACCTGATCGATATTGGCGGCGAGTACCTTGCTGCGGTGGCTGGCACTGCGCCGCAACACACTGCGGCGCCTGGCCACCGATTCGACGATCCATGGATCACGGCCATCGTGCTGCAGGACGACCCGATCGCCAACGGCGACATCGAGGTCGCGACCACGTGCCAACGCGATCGCCTCGCGCCCGCTGGACGTGTCACGAACGAGAAACTGTCGACCATAGGCAGCAATCACCAGCCCGGTTGCCGGGCCGCTCGAAACTACCATCGCGTGCAGGCCGGAGCCGGTGATCGCCTCATGCGGTCACGGTTTGCCGTCAGGCGACCGATGCGCTCGCTGGCGCTAGGGTGCGACGCATAGAAAGCCGAATGAATCGGATCGGGTGTCAGGGTGGACGCGTTGTCTTCGTAGAGTTTGACCAGCGCATCGGCCAGATCGGATGCGCGCGTCTGTCCGGCAGCGAAAGCATCCGCCTGGAACTCGTCGCGTCGCGAGAGATAGCTGACGAACGGGCGCAGCATGAAGGTGAATTCGGGCAGGACGAGCAGGAACAGGAGAAGCGCGGGCGCTTCGAAACCGATCACACCAGGCTGCATGCCCAGCCCCTGGTAGAACCAGGGTTGATGGACGAGCCAACCGAGCAGCGCCAGGCCGAACAGGCTGCTGACGAATGTCATCACGATGCGACGCACGATATGGCGATGCTTGAAATGCCCGAGTTCATGTGCCAGGACCGCCTCGATCTGGTCGCCGTCGAGCCGTGCGATCAACGTGTCGAAAAAGACGATTCTCTTGCTGCGGCCGAAGCCGGTGAAGTACGCATTGCCGTGACTCGATCGCTTGCTGCCGTCCATGACGAACAGGCCTTGGGAACGGAAACCGCAACGTGCGAGCAGGCCCTCGACGCGTGAACGCAGTTCACCGTCGGCCAACGGTTCGAACTTGTTGAAACGTGGCGCGATGATCGTCGGATAGATCACCATGATCGCCAGGGTGAACACGACCCACACCACCCAGACGGCGGGCCACCACCAGTCGCCGGCGCTGCGCATCAGCCACAGCACGAGGGCGGTCAACGGCAGACCGATGGCGGCGCTGAGAAACGCTCCTTTCAGGAGATCGGCGAAGAAGAGTGCGCTGGTCATCCGGTTGAAGCCGAACCGTTTCTCGAGCCGGAACTGACGATACCAGGCGACCGGCACGTCGGTCAGGCCGCCGACGACCATCACGCCGGCGAGAAAGAGCAGTTGCGCGGTGAGCGGCGATTCGGGCAGAAGGGCCGCACTGGTGTCGTACAGCCATTGCGCGCCGCCCAGGAGCGTGAGCGACACCAGCAGCATCGCGTCGACCGCAAACGACACCAGCTGCAAACGGACACGTGCAACCGTGTAGTCGGCTGCGCGCTGATGGGCGGCCAGATCGATCTTGCCCGCGAACGCGGGCGGCACGGCATCGCGATGGCCGGCGACATGCCGGATCTGCCGTGCAGCCAGCCAGACGCGGACGCCGGCATTCACCATGAGGACCAAAACAAACACAACCGACAAAGCGTTCGCGGTCATCGAAGGGGCATGCCAAAATGCTGTTGGAGAAAAATTATGTCACAGCAGCAGCACTGCGATCCGAATCACCTTGCCTGGATCGACCTCGAAATGACGGGTCTCGACCCGGAGAACGATCGCATCATCGAAGTGGCGATCGTCATCACGAACTCCGAGTTGGAGATCCTGGCCCAGTCGGAAGCATTGGCCGTTCACCAGTCCGACGAACGGCTGGCTGCGATGGACAACTGGAATCGCGGTACTCACGGTCGTTCGGGGCTGATCGATCGCGTCCGTGCGTCGTTGCTCGATGAATCGGCAGTCCAGGCGCAGATGCTCGCTTTCCTGAAGCAGTGGGTGCCACAGCGCGCGTCACCGATGTGCGGCAATTCGATCTGCCAGGACCGACGCTTTCTCGCGAAGACCATGCCCGACCTCGAATCATGGTTTCACTATCGCAACCTCGACGTGAGCACGCTGAAGGAACTCTGCAAGCGTTGGCAACCGGAAATCGCTCGAGGGTTCGTCAAGCGAGGCGCTCATACGGCGCTCGCCGATATCCTCGAATCGATCGACGAGTTGCGCTATTACCGCACTCACTTCGTCAACTCGGCGTCGGCCAGCGCCAGCCTGTAGAGTCGCAGGCGCTCATCGGCGGACGGCCGCCGGCGTCCTTCCCAGATCAGATGCCAGCCGGCTTCGTTGGCGGCCGGGCTCGATGCGGCAATGCCGTGATCCTGAACCAGCAGGAATCGGCAGGGCCGCTCGTCGCGACCGTATTCGATGCCGGCGTGATAGGCGAACGCCGCGCGTTCGGCGAGC